>CAMAVB010000133.1 GCA_945861465.1 Candidatus Kuenenia stuttgartensis | reverse complement strand
AGTCTTGGCGAAGCGCTAGTGCTCTGTCAACCTTTAAAGTTGGGGTTGAATTGTATTTGTACGACGGACTTCCAGTCCGTCGGCGGTAACCTTTGTCGACGGACTGGAAGTCCGTCGTACCCGAAAATTGAGCCTTGACAGAGCACTAGTCCGGATTTCAATCCCTGCTAACAACACGGGCCGTCCAAATCCTGCATCATGAAAACAAGGCAACAACCCCAGTTTTTGTAACCGTTCACGCATCAGAACGAAATCTGAGCAAACAACCACAGATAAACACAAATTCACACAGATAGACATCAACAATCAATCTGTGTTCATCCGCGTCCATCTTTGGTTGAAACTGCCATTCTCGAAATGTCGTGATCGGTTACAGTTTTTTTACAGCCCAGCATCAGCCTCACAAAATGTTGACCCGGATGATCTCGTTAAAGGGTCTTCCCGTTTTTTGAAGTGCATCGATATAGAACGGTCCATATGATCAGAGGAAGTCACATTCTGTTTTTTTGCTCCTTCGGGCTCTACCGCCGGAAGTACGAAACCTTTCTCTTCATATGGCTCCCCGATCGCGGTGGAGTAATCGCTCTTGCCGACGTTTGCTTCTGCCCAAGCTGCCGCAGCCACCAACGCCGCACTTTTGGCGAGTCTTCTCGTGGCTTTTCCATGTACGTCGCCGCTTCCTACGATCACCTCATCAACTATCACTTCCCAGTAGCATCCCCAAGTCGGTAACAAAGCTGTTTTGGTAGACGCGAATGCTGGAGAACTTTGCAGGAATAGAACGGCAGCAACTGCCAGACTGGACAGGATCGAAAAGCGGCCAGGAAAATGCATCATGTTAATACCCTCGTTGTTGAGATGTTCACCACGTTTAGTCACACCACGACCAGCAGGTTCGAGCGATCACTTCGTCCGTTATGCTGCACCGGTTGGGATCCTCCGTCGCAACTTTCGTCAACGACATACCATCGATCCGCCATCAAACCAATGCGATTTCCCCGCAGGGTGGTGCTAGAATTTTATGCCGGCTGCTGTGTCGAGATCTAACACAATTTCCTCAGATTGGGCGAACTCCATCCGATCAACCACCAACGCGATGCGGGTTTGTCCCCATCGAGCACCAACGCGATGCGGGTTTGTCCCCATCGAGCAATGATCATCAACAGACGGAATTTCTGAGTTCACTCCGATCACTTACCCGGCTCGTCCGGGTAGAATGATGATCCTCAGAAATGCCAGTATTATGATCATCGCCCCATGCCGACGAGCGGCATGGAGGCGTCGCACTCATCTCCCACAACCGATTCTGGTGGTGATGATCGCCCTATGGAGGCAAGCTCGGTGACGATTCCGGCTGAAACCGGGACTACAAACAGTTGGCGCCTGTCCACGTGACGCAGGCGTTCATTCGATCATCACACTGACGCCGTGAATTCGTTGATCAATGCGTCGATTTGCAGCAGAATTCGATGGCTTTCTGTTCGCTGGCGGATCTTCTGAAGGTATTGGACGGCGGCGGCTGTCTTGCGGCTGGCCATCATTCGGGCTTTGCGGAAGCGGATTTCCCAGATCGCGGATTCCATCATTTGCTGAGCTGACTTTCGCTTCTGGTCTACAGCGTCCACATTGAGTTTTGCACTCAGTGCATCGAGCAGTGTTTTCTTTTCGATGGAGGGCAAAAACGACGCTTCGATCTCCGCAATCAGCTCGTGATATTGATCCAGCGTGCGATTCAGATGTTCGAACACAATTTCACAGCTGCGAACCATCGATAATTGCAGGGCTCCCCGGAGTTCCTGAAGTGCTTGTTGGTTGGCCACTTTTGCGGATTCCTTTTCCATCACGTAGGTGGCCTGCATTCTTGCCGTGAGCCGGGCGCGTTCTTCCTGCAGGCCGTGTCGGCGCGTAAGCAGCGAAAGAGTTTTCTTCTTTGCCTTCCTCAGCAGGCGAATTTCAGACCAGATCGTCAGCGATCGCGGCCAGAAGACAGTCAGCAGCCTGATCAGAGCGGTCATCAAAATGATGCCCACGGCGACCGCGAGCGAGATCACTCCGAACGTCAGCAGTCCGCCGCGGAGCACCGAGATGTCGAAATGTCTCCCGGCGAGGCCGAAGGCATACAGCATCGCACCGGTCACTGCGCCAGCCATAAACAGCAACACACCGCCAGCCAGCAGAATGCGGCCATCCGGAGACTCATCGTCTGCATCATCTGCTGGGGATTTCGGTTCCTGTGACATATTGCTTTGACAGTGGTTTTTGGCCATGCGACGGACAGGAATGTCCATCATACAGACGATTCTTAGGCGAGCGGCAGGATAGAACTTACCATTCGCAATTTGTACGACGGACTTCCAGTCCGTCGAGTAGCACCATGCGACGGACTGGAAGTCCGTCGTACCGGTAAATTCATTTCTGCCGCTCGCCTTAATCGAGGTCATACTTCGACACAATGGTGTCGTTCTGAATGCGGGACAACGTTTTTTCGAAGTTGTCGAGAACGTCCTTCATCAATCGATCCTTGAGCACCTCCGGAAGTTTCGCCGTCCGAGCCTTTTCCAGGGCCGAAGCGGCCACTTCATAGGCTCGCTGAATATCGGCATTCCGGGAATCCAGACGATCGATCTCCAGCGCTCGTACAGTGGCTTGCACGTATGTCTTGATCGTCTCCGCCACTTCAACCGACTTCGCATCCCAAAACGCGCGACTCTCACGGATCGCCGCATCGGACTGATGAGTGATCAGCTGCATGTCTGTCCGGTAGGCCAGCCGTGCTCGTTCCAGCTGATGAGCGGACTCGGCATTCCGTAGCCTCAGACGATTGATCAACCCCATCTGATTGCGCTCCACTTCCGCAGGCGATGGCACCTGAGTGGAGGTCATCGACGAAGATGCCAGTCGTTCAGCATCGTTGGAGATCAGTTCGGTCTTAGGCCGCACGGTGACCTGTTCGGTTTTTTTTTCACGCCGGGCAAATTCACGCATTAGCCGGTCATTCAGATCGTCGGATGCCTCAGCCATTCTTCATTCCCCGAAGCCAATCGTTTCAATCAGCACGGCGATCCCATACTTTACTTTACCGACGTGCGTTTAATGAAATTCTATCGAACACAACTGCGGGATGCTACCTCGCAAATGCCCTGCCTCATGGGGACGTCGTTTTAATCGTTTAACGGCAAGCGGCAGGCGTCGTCGAGAGGTGTCGCCTACGCCTGCGGCTCGCCGTTAAACGAAAATGCCGACCCAGGAGATTAAAACGAGAGTCCCCATCGCTGGCCAGTTTTGGATGATGGGAAACTCGTAGGGTGTGACAAGCAACGCGCAGGCACACCGCATCATCTGTCTGGTGTGCCTGCGCGTGCCGCTTCTCAAACCCTACAAATTCTGGATGTCCTCAAGTTCAACCTTTACTACAATCATGCGTCCCGGATGGATGCAAAATCGGGTTCTGTCAAGAAGTTCATACACCAAACGAATCGTCGAGATCCAAAATGCGCGTCGGAATTATGGCCGATATTCACGACAATGTGGACAATCTACGGCACGCGATTGGCCTGTTTAATGCGCTCGAATGCGGCGTCATTCTGTTGGCGGGAGATTTTGTTTCACCCCTGGTCGTACCTTCCATGAGGCGCCTGACTTGCCCGGTGATTGCGTGTTACGGCGACAATGATGGCAACCAGATCGGGATTGCCGGCGGGATGAAAATCGTGGGAACGCTGGGACATCCCCCGATGTGCTGGAAGTCGCGGGACGGCGTGAAATTCCTCATGGCTCATCAGCTGGACGGGCTGCGCGACGTGATCGAAGGATCCGACGTGGTCGTGTTCGCGCACACACACAGACCCAGCATCGCGACAGATCGGCACGGGCGAGTATTTATCAACCCCGGCGAAGTGGGTGGCTGGATGTTTCGCAAACCAACGGTGGCAATTTTTGATACAGAATCCCGTGTGGCTGAAATCCTGAACCTGCCTCCAATGCCGCCAGCTGTGATTCTGGACGAACGGTAAATCCTGTCGCCTGGCACAATTCCGGGAACTTCCTACAATCACCGGGATGATTGGCGCGTACCGATTCAACTTCATTTCGATTCGTTTTCCTGTGGAATGAGCAAGCTATGACGAAAATAGATATAAAACAGTGGCTGTTGTTTGCGTTAACGCTGACTTGGGCGATCGTTCCGGCATCTGCCAACGACGTAACGCTGGATCTGGGCAAGGAAGAATTGGCCCTGGGGATTCCGGGAGCCGGACCACTCACGAATGCACAAATTGCAGAATGGTTGTCGCAGGCAGAAAACCATCAGCCATTGACAGTCAAACTTCCGCTCGGGCTGAGTCTGGGCGAAAGCCAGATGAAGGGGCTCGACAAAAATCCGCTGACGCTGGCGAAGATTGAACTTGGTCGGCAGTTGTACTTCGACACACGACTTTCCGGGGATAACACGATCAGTTGTGCGTCGTGCCATCATCCGCAGGAAGGATTTGGACGGCATACGCTTTTTGGCGTTGGCATCGGTGGGCAAAAGGGCGGCCGAAATTCACCGGTCAGCTACAACCGCATCCTGAGCGACGCACAATTCTGGGATGGCCGAGCGGGCTCGTTGGAAGCGCAGGCCGTCGGCCCCATTCAGAATCCGATCGAAATGGGAAACACCCACGCAGCGGTCGTCGCAACGCTGCAGAAGATCGACGGGTACGCAATGCAGTTTAAGAAGATCTTCCCTGATTCCGGGGTGACGATTGATAACGTCGGAAAAGCCATCGCGTCCTTTGAGCGAATTCTGGTGACTGGTCCGACACCTTACGATTACAACGAATCGTACAAACGGTTCGCGACGCTTGCCCCGGAAGATCTGGAGGATCTGAAGACGGATTCGCCAGCAACATACGCCCAATACGAAGAGGTCAAATTGCTCGCAGAAGTGAACCCGATGTCCGACAGTGCTCTCCGGGGTCAGGAACTTTTTTTTAGCAAACGCGTGGGCTGCAGCAACTGCCATGTTGGTGCGAATCTTGCGGACGAGCAGTATCACAATCTGGGAATTGGCATGTCGGCGAAAGAACCTGACCTGGGTCGTTATGCCGAAACCAAACTCGAAAAAGATAAGGGCGCATTTAAAACGCCTACGATTCGTAACGTAGCATTGTCAGCTCCCTATATGCACGACGGTAGTCTCGCGACGCTGGAAGAAGTGGTGGAACATTACAATAAGGGTGGTGACAAGAATCAGTGGCTCAGTGACAAAATCCTGCCGCTGAAACTGACGCCGCAGGAGAAGCTTGATCTTGTTGAGTTCATGCGTGCCTGTACCGGCTCATTTCCGTTTGTCTCGAGTGCGAGGTTGCCGCAGTAATTGCGGTTTGTAGTAAATTGAAGCGGCCTGTGCTTCGTGGGCCGCAACGTTTTTCAGTGAGCGGCATGGCGCTAGCGGTCTGTTGATTTAGTGATTAGGCGAGCGGCAGGATAGAACTTACCATTCGCAATTTGTACGACGGAGTTCCAGTCCGTCGAGTAGCACCATGCGACGGACTGGAAGTCCGTCGTACCGGTAAATTCATTTCTGCCGCTCGCCTTATCGAGGCTCAAAGTCATACTAACCCGAAGCGCAAGCGAGGAATTCAGCCGTTTCTGCCTCGCTGGCGCTTCGGGTTGGTATTAAATCAACAGACCGCTAGTGCTCTGTCAGCAATGGATTGATGGGTTGTGTGCCACTGGCTCTGCCAGTGCCCTGCATTTCCAGGAAGCACTGGCAAAGCCAGTGGCACACATCAATACACGATTGACAGAGCGCTAGATGACTCACTGAATCAACACTCTACCAGACTCAGAGGCATTGATGAGCAACGAGACCTCCAGTGACCATTCTTTTCTGTTATGCGAGTTGGCCGCGATTTTAGCGATGCTCGCTGCGGCACCAATGGCGGCAGCTCAGACTGGTACGGAAAAGGCGGCCACACCGGAAACTTCTCCGGGTGCGACGAAGGCATCTGCGCCCGGTTCGCGTGAATCGATCACGTACGATCACGTCTATGGCAACCAACTCATTTCGCTCGGAGCGTTCTCGCCAACCCGGATCACGTGGCTCGATGACGAATCCTGGATTCAACGCGACAGCAGCGGGTGGAAAAAGGTTGTTGCAAAAACGGATGACAGCAGTCCGTGGTACGATCCCGACGAACTGGCGAAGGCGTTAAGGCAGATTCCGAATGTTCCGGACGCCGATGCTCAACGTCTGGCGGCGGGAGCCTGGATCGAGTTCCTGCCGTCGAAAAACATCGTCGTGTATCGCCTCGGACAGCGGTTGATTCGGATTCAACTGGACGGTTCTGCGGTTGCCGTTGTGGAAGACGTGCCGACCGACATCGAACTGACGACGCTCAGCCCCACTGGTTCCGGACTGGCGTTTATTCAAAAGAACGAACTCTGGGTTGTCGATTTCGAAGCGAAGTCAGTCCGACAACTGACGCATGATTCTTCAAGCCAGGTGCGGAATGGCAAGGCCGACTGGGTGTATTTCGAAGAAGTCTACGGTCGCAATTGGCAGGCATATCGCTGGAGCCCTGACGGCACAAAGCTGGCCTATCAGCAGTTTGATGACACCGATGTGCCGAAGTTTCAGGTCGCTGATCATGCATCTGTGGAGCAGTCATTCGAGACCGAGTATTTCCCGAAGGCGGGGGACCCGAATCCCAAAGTACGACTCGGAATCGTCGCGATGTCCGGTGGCCCAACAACATGGGTTGATACGTCTGAGTATCCCGCTGATGATTTGATTGTTGCGCACTTCAACTGGTTGCCGAATAACTCCGGCCTCTACTGGTACGCTCAGAATCGCATCCAGACGTGGCTCGACGTATTGACCACGTCGATGGATGAAGGAAAGACGCTCAAGCTGCTGCGTGATGAAACGGGTGCCTGGGTTGACAATCCTCTCGATTTGAAATTTCTGTCGAACGGCAGTTTCCTGTTCTTCAGCGAGCGAACTGGCTGGCGTCATCTGTATCGGGTTTCCCTGGACGGAAAAATGATCACCCCGGTCACAAGTGGCGAATGGGAAGTTCGCAAGTTGCATTCCGTCGATGCCGCAGAGACAAGTGTCATTGTGTCCGGCACGAAGGACTCACATATTGCCGAAAACGTGTACCGCGTGTCTCTCAGGAATCCGGAAGATGTCGCGCGACTTACGCCCGAAGATGCGACGCATGTCGCCAGCGTGAGCGAACACGGCAGTTATCTGGTGGATTCGTTCAGCAATATTGATCAGCCCGCAAGAGTGATCGTGCGAAATGCGGACGGTCACGAACTGCGAGTGATCTCTGAGCCGGTGTCTGTGCCGCGTGACAAATATGCGTTCGGCACCGTGGAACTTCGCGACATCCCGATGGCGGATGGTTCGACGACGAAAGCAATTTTCGTGCTGCCGCCTGATTTTGATCAAATGACGCAATATCCCGTTTGGCTGCGAACGTACGGTGGTCCGCATCATCCCCAGGTAAAAAATGCCTGGGGCAACCGGATGCCCGATCATCTGCTGGCGAATCTGGGAATTGTCGTCATCATCTGGGATCCGCGCACGGCGAGCGGTTACGGGGCGAAAAGCGCATGGCAAGCCTATAAACAGCTGGGAGTGGAAGAAACGAAAGATCTGGATTCCCTGTGCGGCTGGCTGCATGAGCAGTCATGGGTCGATGCCAAACGCATCGGCCTGAGCGGTCACAGCTACGGCGGTTACTTTACGTCGTACGCCATGACACACTCTGACAAAATCTGTGCCGGGATTGCCGGAGCACCTGTCACGGACTGGGCACAATACGATTCAATTTATACCGAACGATTTATGTCGACTCCTCAACTCAATCGTGACGGCTATCAAAAGTCATCCGTCGTCGCGGCTGCGTCAGGACTCAAGGGGCGGCTGTTGATCCTGCACGGACTGCGGGATGACAACGTACACCCCGAGAATACCATCCAGCTTATCCATGCGTTGCAGAAGGCAGAGCGGCAATTTGAAGTGATGTTTTACCCGACGTCTCGCCACGGAATTTACGGCAAACATTACAATAAGCTGTGCTTCAACTTTATCGTTGACGCGATGGGGAAACCCGAGGCCAGACAGCCGTAGTTCGATTGTCCTGGATCCGTTTGTAGTTCCGGCTTTAGCCGGAAAATGGGCTGAATGTTCACGATTTGGCAGGCTCAATTTCCGCCTGAAGTCGGTACTTCGAACAGCGTGGGATAGTCGAAGAAGTGCTCTGTCATGGCTTTGAGAATGCCTCGAATTGGTAAAACTTATGTCGACTGATGAATCCAAAAGATCATTGATTCCGATTTCGTTCAGTGCCAGCAACGTATTGCAGTTGCTGGCGGCGATGGCCAGTTTTCTGGCAGCGTTTGTGTTGCCGGCCAACTTCCCGGAATTTGAGGGAGTGCCACAGTATTTATTAATCGTGCTGGGCGGCGGATTCCTCGTCGTCACCTTGCTGTCCATGCTGCTGCGTCCATGGCTGGCTTCGATCGCGCAAAAGCTCGGCTTTCGGTCTCGGATGTTGCTGCCACGAGAAGGCGTCGTTTATCTCGGAATCATGCTGATCATTGCCATTGCCGCGCTCACGGGCGGTAATCCCGATACAGGCAACATGCTGCTGCTGATTTTTGGCATGATGGCCGGACCGTTTGTGCTCAACGGCTGGGTGGTGGTGGCGATGCTGGCGCGAGTGAAAGTGACGCGGCATCTGCCGGTATCCGTTTCAGCAGGAACCTGGTTTTCCGTGGAACTCTGTCTAAGGAACAACAAAAAATTACTGTCGTCGCGGCTGGTCGAAGTTCGTGATGCCATCCAAGGCAAAAAAGTCCGGGAGGAAGGCAAAGTTGTCTTTGTCCGAGTCGCACCGGGAGAGCAGCGTTCGTCTCACTATGACCTCTGCATTTCGCGTCGTGGTTTGTACAAGTTCGGCCCCCTTCGATTGAGTTCTCGTTTTCCGTTGGGAATTGGTGAACGCGGCCATGTTGTGTCTGCCGACGACGAAGTGATCGTGCATCCGAAGATCGGACGTCTGTTGCCGGCGTGGAAACGCCGCGAGCACGAATTGGCCGAATCAGTGACTCGTGCGAATGCACGTCTAGGTCTGTTCGATGACGAGTTTCACGGTATCCGCGAATACCGTTCCGGCGACAATCCCCGAGCGATCCATTGGCGCAGTTCAGCTCGGCATGGACGAATTATGGTCAAAGAACACGAACAGCATCGGGAAGCTGATTTGATCGTCCTGCTCGATTTGTACTCGTCAAAGGAGTTTTCGGCGCCCCTGCAGGAACGTGCGATCAGTCTGACTGCCACGATCTGCGTTGAACAGACTCGCCTGTCGTCAGCCGGGCGCTATCGGCTCATGATTGCAGGCGCGGTTCTGCAGAATGTGGAATGTTCCGGCTCCGAAAGTTTCCGCGACGCGGCACTGAAAGAGCTGGCCATCTGCGATTCGTCGCCGAAGGCCCAGCTGGCTTCGATGTTGCTGGCAGTGTGCCAGGGCTATCTGGCTCCGAACAGTCGCTTTGTGCTGATCACTCCACGGCCCGTGGCCGCACGCTTGCTGGCGGATTCGATCGCGCAGGAAAATCTGCAGAATGAGCAACAGTTCATTGGCCGTCTGATGATCTTCTCGGCGGATGAGCAGACGCTGGATGCTGCGTTCGCAATGGATGTGGCCGCGAATCCCGCTCTGCATCAGGATCCGACGACTGAAGTGATGTCATCATCAGAATTCGTCAGGCATCCATTGCCAGTCACAACCATGACCAGCGTTCAGGTTCCAGTCATGAACACCAGCGACCGAAAACTGCAATCGGCCTTTTTTCGCAGTATCACACTGACGACGGCTGTGGCGGCGCTGGTGCTCTGTCAGAGTGAAGGTAGATTCCTTCCCACCGTGCTCACGCCGATTGTGGCCGTCGCAGCATGGGTTTTCGTCGATCATTTGAGGTGGATCCGACTCCCGACATGGCTCGCGAATGTGTTTGGTTTGGTTGCGTTGGCAATCTTCATGTACGAATTCAGCCAGGGCACCGTGGAGGGCAAGGTGCTGTCGGGAGCACACATGCTGGTGTACCTGACATGCATTTTGCTGATGATGCAGAAAGGGCATCGCCAGTATTGGTGGCTGATGGCCCTGAATCTGCTGCAGATGGCGGTCGCAGCAGTGCTGAGTTCCGGCATGTTCTTTGGCGGTTCCATACTCATGATGATGGCACTTTTGTTGTGGACGCTGTCGGTGTTTTCACTCTATCGCGTGATGGATCAGCATGTCAGTCGGAAAGTGCAGCGTGAAGCGTCGAGTCATCGTCCCCGGCAGGCCGCCGCACCTGTCACGAAATTGTGGCAGCACAACGGGAGGGACTCGATCATTCAGGTTGGCGATGGTTTACAGCGTGATACTTCTGAAACCTGGATCGGCTGGCGATTTCGTGGCATGGTGAGCGGGTCGTTTGTGGTGTCGTTGGTTCTGGCAGTGTTTGTCTTCGCGGCGTTTCCCCGTGTCTGGGTTTCGCCTGGAGCCACGGATGCTTCGGATGCAGCAAGTGGAGGTGGGCTCGGGTCTCAAAGCGGCTTCAATGACAGAGTGACGCTGGGGCGTGTCGGACGCATCAGGCTCAGTCAACAGCGTGTCCTGCAATTCAGCGTCACCAGTCTCAAGTCTCGAAAATTAGTTTCTGCGGAAGAGTTTGCAGCCGCGATCGACATGGATGAAGTGCGATTTCGAGGCAACGTTCTGGGGCGATACCACCGTAGAACCTGGAACATGGCTGGCTCGTCAAGCAAATCGGCGCGGTCAGAGTCTGCCAGCCCGCGACTTGAAAGCAGCAGCACTTCGGAACCTGAATTTCAAGTGGAAATTATTCAGGATGCAACGGTCGGCACGCATGCATTCGCCCCGTATCCCGTGTCGAAAGTCTGGGCCGCCGGTAACAGCCAGATTCGTCCGCATGAGATTACAGGTGCGATGATCTGGTCCGGAAAGGGGGACTCTGGTCAGCCTCGCACATTCATCGTGCAATGCCCGCGCATTGATCCAACATCTGGTGCGCAGGCAACTGCTGAGTCAAGGACGGTCCCTGATCATGCCTCAGACAACAGCGTCGATGAAATGAAACAGGAAGAGCGACGCATCGCCCTTGAGGATTATGGGTTTGCCGACTCTGCCGATGAACTGCCGAAACTGCGTGAGACTTCCCGTCAACTCTGCACAAAAGACGGCAATCTGATTCCGGAAGCTGACCGAGCCCTTGCCATTCTGCAGTATCTGAGTGCCGAGAATGGATTTGAATATTCAACCGTGCAAACTCGAAAGGATCGGTCGATCGATCCAGTCGAAGACTTTCTGTTCAATACCAGATCGGGCCATTGCGAATACTACGCATCAGCCTGCGTATTGATGCTGCAGTCGGTGAATGTTCCGGCACGGTTGGTCAATGGATACTACGGCAGCGATGTCAATTCCATGACAGGCAGGAATGAAGTCCGCCAGGCCCACGCGCACAGCTGGGTCGAAGCATTTATGGATGACCGGTGGCAGACGCTGGAGCCCACACCGGCGGCACCACGGCGTGCCATGGTTTCAGCCGGAAAGGCGGAATCTCTGATGAACAATCTGCAGACGGCTTTTTCAGATATGTGGAAAGATGGCGTTCACAACATGTCGGCAGAGCGGCAGAAGGCGTTCTTCGCGCCCGTGATCTCAACGTCAAAGTCTATGTTTGATACGATTCGCCAACAGGGACTGGTGAACGCGATCCGAAACGGAATCCAGTCGTTTCTGACGTCACCGGAACTCTGGCTCAGTTGGCGCGGCGGCGTCGCGACATTTGGGCTGCTTCTTGTCGTCTGGCTGATTTCCCGACTTCATCCGTGGGCGCGTTTGCAGCGGTTGGTGCGGTTTCTCCAGGCGCGATTTTCTGAAAAACATCGTGCGCGCAGATCTGTGATTCGCTTCTACGCCAGATTCTGTGGTTTGTGCGAGCAACACGGCTTGCGACTCTCGGCAGCCAACAGTGCTCTGGAGAACGGGCGTTCAGCGATTCAGAGATTCGGGGAGCGATTACAGTCGGAAGATCTTTGCCAACTGCCCATTCGCATTGCGACGGCGTTTAATGAAGTCCGATTTGGAAAGGCAGAGCTGACAGATGACCAGGCAGCAAGCATCGGGAAGGATCTGACGGACTTTGCAAATGCATTGTCGAATCGCAAAAGTCGGAGCAGTTGACGACTGGATTTTCAGAAATTCCAGGATTCAGCCACACTTTGCGAATCAGGCCGTGTAATCTGAGATTAAGAATTGGCCTGTTTGCCAATCGCGATTCGTCGACCGTGGAAGAGTCTACTTCAATGACAGATGTCTGCCCGCACTGCCAACATACTGTCGCGTTAAACGCTGGATCATGCCTGCGGTGTGGAAAATCGATACTGAAAGATCATCCAGGATCGGTGAGTGTCACCCATTTTGTGCAGGCGGGCAGCACGAATGTGGATGCGGTGTCTACAGAAATCGAACTCGACCAGTTGCTGCTGCCCGGTCAGGTTCTGGACATTTACCAGTGTGAAAAAATGCTGGGTCGCGGCGGCATGGGTGTGGTTTATCTGGCCCGCAACACAAGCCTGCAGCGACTGTGCGCGCTCAAGCTCCTGTCGCCCCGCAGAATTCAAACGGACATTAATTACGTCGCACGCTTCGAAAACGAGGGCCGTGCCGCAGCGGCGCTTGTCCATCCCAATGTCGTGACGACGCATGCGATTGGGCGTGCGGACGACTTTCATTTTCTGGAGATGGAATACGTCGCCGGAAATGCGCTCCAGCACGAAATTGATCTGCAGGGTGCGATCGGACCAATTCGATCGACCACGATGGCGGTGGGTATCGCATCCGGTCTGGCAATGGCGCACCGGCTGGGCATTATTCATCGGGATCTCAAGCCAGATAACGTGCTCGTGACACCTGGCGGAATCCCCAAGATCGTGGACTTCGGGTTGGCAAAACTCATCGTCGGCGCGGACGTTGAAGGACAAACACTCGCCGGTACGCCATATTTCATGGCTCCGGAATTGTTTGAAGGGCAACCGGCGACGCCATCGACTGACGTCTACGCTCTGGGTGTGTGCTACTACCTGATGCTGACCGGGCGTTATCCGTTTGAAGGCGACTCCGTCAATTCTCTGATGAAGTCCATTCTTACGGCAAAGTACACCAGCGTCCGCCGTATCAACGACGCGATTCCGCTGGACATTGCAGAATGCGTGTCGCAGATGCTGAATCGCGAACCCGATCATCGCCCACGCGATGGCGGAGCGGTCTCTCAATTATTGCAGGCTGTCCTGGGCTCAGTGCGGGATCTGGACAATTTGATCTATGATGCGTTCAATGGGCTCCCGAACATCCGCTGGCAACGCGACAGCTGCGATCGTTTTCGGGTCTGTCTCACACTGCGCGGAGATCGTACACAGACGGTGTACATTGAAAACAGCGAACACCCGGCCGGTGATCGTCTGCTGATGATCTACAGTCTGTGCTGTCGGGCAAGTCCGGATTTCTATGAGGACGCATTGCGACTGAATGCTGTCGTTCACCACGGCGGCATTTCAATTCGTGATATCGATGGCCAACCGCACTTTGTGATGGTGGATACGTTCCCACGAGGCACGGTGAGTGGCGAGGAAATCCGCCGCAGCGTGATCGAACTGGGCTGTCGAGCCGATTTCGTGGAAGAACGACTGACCGGGACGGATCTGAATTGATGAACAACAATGAATCTGATTCTGAATCCAGCAGTTTTGCAGCTACGAAAATGCCTGTCAGGACCGGCGCAGAAATAACTGTCTTCTTCCGGACGTGGAGCACGTTTTTAACGTGCTCGGCACGATGGAATCGTGCCCCACCTATTTCTGTCTCAGTCCTTACTCGCTTTGCCGATGTTTTTCGGCGTTGGCTGCATCTGATGCAACGACTCTCTCCCAACGTCTTCTGGTTGACCTTGATGCTGATGAGTCCTTGTGTCAGCGGCCAGGATCCGGTGAACTTTGAACAACAGATTCGGCCTTTGCTCCTTCAGCACTGCGGCAAATGCCATGGCCCGACGGCACAGAAGAGTGGCCTGCGTCTGGACGCCCGTCACGGTGCGTTCAAAGGCGGCGACAGTGGGCCGGTGATCGTGCCAGGGAAAGGCATCGACAGTGATCTGCTGCGGCGTGTACAATCTGCCGATCCTGACGATCGCATGCCTCCGGACGGCCCGCCGCTGGAGCCGCATGAAATCACGCTGCTTCAACGCTGGATCGACGGCGGTGCACAATGGCTCGAGACAGATTATGATCGGGAAGCGGCCGTTGATCCTCGATTACAGCACTGGGCCTTTCAGCCGCTGAAGCCAATCGACGTCCCTGAAATTGGCGAACCGGCAACAAATGCCTCGGCAGCACTCAATGAGATCGATCATTTCATCATCGCGAAACTGGGCGAACATGACCTAGCGCTCAATCCCATCGCCGATCGACGAACGCTCATTCGTCGTCTGGCGTTTGACGTAACAGGGCTCCCGGCGAGTTTTGAAGACGTTGCCGCGTTTGAAGCGAGCGACGATTCAACGGCATGGGTGTCTCTGGTGGAAGCGATGCTGGCAAGTCCGCGTTATGGCGAACGCTGGGCACAGCACTGGCTGGACGTAATTCGCTACGCCGACACCCACGGGTTTGAAGTCAACACGCCGCGCGAGAACGCATGGCCTTATCGGGACTACGTCATTCAGGCCCTGAACGAAGACAAGCCATACGATCAGTTCGTGCGCGAACAACTGGCCGGTGACGTGTTTCAGGCAGACGCTGCGACCGGTTTTATGGTTGCGTCCGCCGTGCTTCTTCCCGGTCAGATCGGTGCGGATGATGTCTCAAAACGCCTCGCCCGACAGGACGCTCTGGATGAGATTGTAGTCGGCACAAGCGGTTCGTTACTGGGGCTGACAATCGGCTGTGCGCGCTGCCATGATCACAAGTTTGATCCGATCACGCAGCAGGACTACTACAACATGCAGGCGTTTTTCGCCGGCGTGGATTACGGAGACCGTCCGATCCGCGATGCCAACGACATGGAACAAAAATCACACAGAGCCGCGCAGCTCGCCGCGAAAATTCAAACACTGGAATCAACGCTGCGACAATTTGAACCGCTCGCATTCGCTGACCGTACTCTGATCATCAACGAAGACGATCCTGCGCGAACCACGACACTCAAATGCGCTAACGGCCCAGGCAATAATCCCGAAGGCACGCAACGCGGCTATCGGGACGACCAGGGTGACATTGATCGAGTCGGAAACCTGAGTGCCGGGCACTACACATGGTGGAACAATGTGCCACGAGAAGATGTCCTCACGTGGAATCCAGGCGTGGAGGGTACGTTTGAACTCTGGATTTCCTGGGGAGCCCACGGCAGCGGAGTCCACACGCGGGACGCACGGTATTTTCTGGACTCTGACGGCGATCTCACAACCCGTGACGATCAGCATGAATTGGCGACAGTGGATCAGTATTACATGGCCGGAACTACCGCCGGTGAAACCGAACAGAAGCCACTGTGGAGTGGTCTGAAGTCTGTCGGTCGCGTCACTTTGATGCCCGTTTCAAGCATCGTGCTCCGCGGCGGCGACACAGGCACTGGCATCACGGCGGATGTCATCGTGCTGCAGGAAACTGCAGCTTCATCGACCGCCCCTGTTGCGGATTCTGCAGCAGCTCAAGTCGCAGAAACCACGTCACAGAAGTTGCCGCGTCTGCGACCGGCAGTCAGTGCCAAAGTGAACGTCGAGTTCTTGGATGTCGTCATCGCAAAATATGTGCGATTTACGGCGTACGAAACGATCAACAACAATCAGCACGAGCCGTGTATTGACGAACTGGAAGTCTATTCTGCCACGAATCCGCCGCAGAATGTGGCGCTGGCCACACACGGCACGATCGCTGTGTCTTCAGGCAATTATTCCGATATCGGGAGCCATCAGCTCCGACATATCAACGACGGTCAATATGGCAATGATCGGAGCTGGATTTCCGATGCACGCGGTGGCGGCTGGGTGCAGCTGGAGTTTCCGGTGCCCGTGGCGATCGACCGCGTTGTCTGGGGGCGAGATCGCAACGAAGAGTTCAAGGATCGACTGCCGATTCGTTACGCGATTTCAACTTCTCTCGATGGTCAGGAATGGACCAGCGTCGCCCGCGGTGATGATCGTGTGCCGATGGGAACACCCTTCGATCCAGTCCCGGGACTGCTGCGAAATCAATCGCCTGGCGGAACGGCCAACCTTGTCGAATCTGTCGCGGAACTATCGCGTCTGCAAGCCGAAAAGAAACAACTGGAAACTCCCCGCATGGTTTATGGCGGTACGTTTCGCGATCCGGACAGGACGTATCTGCTTCGTCGCGGTGATCCCGAACAGCCTCTTGACGAAACCTCGCCCGTTGTGCCCGCGATGTTCAGTCAGACATTCAGCGATGCCGTGAATTTACGGACGGCACCGCGCGATCAGCCACTGACATCCGAACAGCAGAGGCGGCTCAATTTGGCCAACTGGATTGCCTCATCTCAAAACCCGTTGACCGCGCGCGTCCTCGTGAATCGCATCTGGCAGCAGCATTTCGGACTCGGAGTGGTCGCGACACCGAATGATTTTGGAATCAACGGCGTCAGGCCTTCGCATCCGGAGTTGCTCGACTGGCTCGCGCAGGAGTTTATTGACAGCGGCTGGTCCATCAAGCATCTTCACCGACTCATTCTGAACTCGGCAACGTACCGCCAATCCAGTCTCGTCTCGCCGCAGGCAAGTGCTGTCGATCGCGACAATCGGCTGTTGTGGCGGTTCGCCTCACGGCGTCTGGAGGCCGAAGCTGTGCGAGATTGTATGCTCTCCGTGAGCGGCGAACTGAACCTCACGATGTCCGGCCCCGGGTTCAGCTTTTTCAAGACACGAGGTGGGCTCGATGGTTTTCCACCAGTCGAGGATTTCACAGCCGAAAACATGCGCCGCATGGTCTATGCGCACAAAGTTCGCATGGAACCTGTGCCCGTGTTTGGAGCGTTTGACTGCCCGGATGCAGGGCAGGCGACTCCGCGTCGAGGCCGTTCGACAACCGCGATTCAGGCGCTGAACCTGTTTAACAGTCAATTTGTGCTTGATCGAGCCGACAAACTTGCAACCCGCGCTGTCGAGGCAGCGACCACGAGCGACAATCGAACCGATGACGTTGACGCGCAGATCAGGGCGCTGTTCCGCATTGTGCTGGCCCGTGATCCGACCAGTGCCGAGGCACAACAATCGCATGCTGTCGTCGCCACTCACGGCATTTCCCCGCTCAGCCGCGCGCTGCTGAATTGCAGTGAGTTTTTGTTCGTGCCGTAGCCGCCGGTGCTGACCGAATGCACAACCCGCGGCTAACGGTCTGTCGTATTCAGGACGTGGGGCACGTTTATAACGTGCCCGGCACGATGGAATCGTGCCATAACGTGCGCGGCACGATGGAATCGTGCCCCACTTATTTCTGTCTCTGTCCTTAGTGATCTTTACGGCTCATGGTCATACCAACCCGTAGCGCCAGCCGGTGGTTGATTCTGGTGATTTGGTTTCCAGAATCACAGCCGTACGGTAGGTATTTCGCTGAACACTTGCTATACCTCACACGGTCGAAGGCGGAACGAACCCGCAGTGTCAGCGAGGGCTGCAATTCCCCATCCTTCGCTGACGCTGCGGGTTATGATCGAAGATCGCCAACGCATCGTTTTCGACTGCGTGGAGTATCAGGTTAAAAGTACCGGACATCGTGCTAAAGGGACGGATGATGGCGGGATTAGATTCCGAACAGCAGTGGGCGGCCTTGCTGGACGCAGTTCGTACGGCGCAGACCTGTGTCCAGCAGTGGATGGATCGCGGCAAGCTGACAACGGCTCAGGGTGAAGAAATCGGGGCTGACCTGCAGGCGCAGTACGGCGTCTATTCGCAGGCTGCCAGCATCGACACCGCCTTTCCGAAAGTCCCCGGCTTTCTGCCCTGGCAAACAAACGAGACACCCGGCATTCGCGGTTATCGCGCGGGTCGATATGTCAATGAACTGCTGTTCGATCTGCGGACACGCGGCAAAATTTCGTTGACTCAGTTTCATGCGCTGAAAGCCGATTCCGATGAGCGGCTGATGGCCGTCCGACGACGATTGCAGCAGGATGGAATCTCGGAAGCGAGCCTGATCGCTCAGTGTTCGCCTTCCGGGCAGTCCGCCGCACGACGTGTCTTTCCACCGGTGGCGGCGGAAGTGGTCACCGCACCGCAGCCATCTGCCGCACCCGCTGTGCCCGCAATGCCGCGGCGAAGTCTGCTGGAGATTATTCTCGACCCGCGCAGCATTCAGTGTCTGCTCGGACTGGGCGGCGCGCTGATGGTCGTGGGATTGGTGATCCTGTTGTGGCTCAACGACTACTTTACACCTTCCGTGCTGGCCGGAATTCTGGCGCTGACGAACGTGTTGCTGCTGGCCGCAGGACTGGCCACGATTCTTTACACGCGATACCAGATGGCAGGGAAGGCGCTGACGCTGTTGTCGTGTTTTGTGATGCCGCTCAACCTGTGGTATTGCCACGCAAACAACCTGATCACCATCGACGGCCATCTGTGGATGTGCGCCGTGCTGATCAGTGCGTTGTATGCGGTGGCAGCCGTGATCCTGAAGGATGAACTGTTCGTCTACGTGTTCAGCGCCGGTGTGGCCATGACCGGGCTGCTGTTTCTCGCCGACATGGAGCCGTCGCCTCAGAAGTTTTGGGAAATTGCCTCACCGGCCACGATGCTCGTCGTACTGGGACTGATCGGCATTCATCTTGAACGCGCGTTTCTGGTTGGGGAAGGACCGTTTACGCGGCAGAGATTCGGGATGGCATTTTTCTGGTCCGGGCATGTGCAGCTGGCATGCGGGTTGATCCTGTTGCTGGGCGCGCAGGTTGCTGGCGACTGGCTGTATCCGTTCTGGTTCAAGCCGGTGTTTGACGCCTGGGGTGCGACGCCCTCGCCGATCTGCAACGAGCTTCAGTGGCTGGCATTGATACTGGTCCTTGCCGGAACGTATGCCTACGTCTATTCGGACCTTGCTGTCCGCAAACGCGGCATCTTTGTGCACATTGCAGCATTCACGGTGCTGTGGGCCGAAGTGCTGATCGTGCAGATTCTGAATCTGAAGCTGGGCGTGGACGCCATCATTGCCATTCTGGCGGTGACTTCGCTGCTAAGTCATTTGGCGCATCACCTTCTGGGCAAGGACAATCAGTACACTCGGTCGCTGCCGGTATTTGGTTTGCTGCTGGGATTGCTGCCAGTGCTGATGGGCCTCGTGGTCTATTTGGATCACTTCGGACTGCAGGCCGTCTGGCACGATGAACCTCCGCGCTGGGCGTTTGTCGGTGCGATGCTGCTGACGGCAGTGGCCTGTCGCGTCGGCGCGCATGTGTATCGCCATACTTCACAGGTTCTGATCACGTGGTACTTCTTTGCGACGGGTGCGGCGACCATGATCGCCGCAGTCGCCGCGCTGTCGGCGCTGGGCTTGAATCGCTGGCAGAGTCACGCACCGATCATGATGCTGATTCCGATTGCGTATCTGGTGGCCGCAAAGTTTTACGGAGAACGTTCTGCGGCAAAACCGCTGCTGTGGGTGGCTCATGCCGCAGCCGGTGTCATGCTGATTTCGTCTCTGGCCTCGGCGTTTGAAGCGTTCGGTGGCGCGCCCAATGAACGGACGCTGCATTTGTCACTCGCATTGTTCTTTGCGGAAGCGGCGGCATTCTACGGGCTGGCGACGTATTTCCGACGTCAGCCATTGTGCGTTTATCTGTCCAGCTTCATGGCAAGTGCCGCGTTCTGGCAGGTGCTGACGTATTTCGCCCTCGGCACGCAGGCGTATATTCTGGTGTTCGCAGTGATCGGGCTGGGAATGCTGATCGCGTACCGCATGTCGCTGCTGGAACAGACTTCCGCCGCTCCGCTCGCCGAAGCTTTATTTCAGTCGGCAAACGCAGTGCTCAGCCTGTCGTTTATCTCGTCGGTGTTGCATGGACTCAGCCGCATCGCCAGCGAAGAAATGTCATCGGGCGGCGGTCAGGCCGCCATCGACTGGAAATTTGCAGGCTTCTGCATGGTGATGCT
>CAMAVB010000132.1 GCA_945861465.1 Candidatus Kuenenia stuttgartensis | reverse complement strand
TGAGGGGCAACGCCGTTAAGGATTTATCGTCGTGTTTTCACACGGTTTCTCGAAGTTCCTTCTCCCCCTGGTAAGGGGGAGAAGGTGGCCGGAGGCCGGATGAGGGGGTTATTCGCTGGATCTGACACTATCAAATACTTAACGGCGTTGGGTGAGGCGTGTAAAAGAGACAGTTATTTCTCAAGCGGTACTAAACACAGTCCTTTCCGGCAGAAAGGACCTACTTTTGTCGCTGTCCGGTCATGATGAAGCCGTCTGCTGCAAGAAAGGAATCGGGCCCAATAGTTGAACAAAAGCATGCTGATCTTTACGCTCTGCACTTTGTGGGCTGACTCAGGACGTATGTTTGATCTGCTATTCTCGGGGAGTTTTTGATGCGCGAAACGCTCTTGTCATTGATGTTTGCGATTCTTCTGGCCGCCACCGCACAGTGCGACGATAGCCTCATCGCTCACTGGCCCCTGGCGAACGACGGTCAGGACGTTTCGGGCAACGGCATCCACGCAACTTCGCACGGCGTGGATTTTACCGCCATCGGACCGAGTGGCACGCCAAATACGGCAGCCGCTTTTGATGGTCAGGGTGCCTTGCTTGAGATTCCAGCGAGTCAGCGCTTGCAACTCGGAATGAAGGATTTTTCTGTCAGTGTATGGGTCGATGCCGACTCAGACTTCGATGACGTACCCGGAGATCTCATCAGTCATTACGACTCAACTTCACGCAGGGGGTTTCATCTCGGATTGAAGACCAGTGCGGGAGTCACTTTCTCACAGGCCAATGTGCGGCAACTGCAGTTCGGAATCGATCAGGACCGGCCAGATGAATCCTGGCAGGAATGCGGATCTCCGGGCAACGCCCTGCTGGCATTTGCACTGTGTGAATTTGACGGACAACTTTACGCTGGGACCTGTGAACCCGGACGCGATGACGAGGGTCATGTCTATCGCTACGACGGCAACGACAAATGGATCGACTGCGGCGCACCGGATCAGTCGAATTCCGTCACGTCGCTGGCCGTGTTAGACGGACAACTGTATGCAGGCACTGGAAAGTATCGAGTTGCCGGTTCCTCATTGCCTGAATCCGAAAACATCACACCCGGTGGTCGCATCTTTCGGTACGCTGGCGAATCGAAATGGATCGACTGCGGGCGTTTGGCGGAATCCGAAGCGGTGGGCGGTTTGGTGGTGTACGGCAACCGTCTCTATGCATCCTCACTTTACCGTCCAGCGGGATTCTTCCGGTATGAAGGAGGAACGACATGGAAGGACTGCGGCAGCCCTCAACGGCCCGCTGATTTACCGGGCGACACAACGCACATGCGCGTCGAGGCCATGGGTGTTTACAACGGCTGGTTGTATGCCACAAGCTACGACGGCGGCCGCGTTTTTCGATATGACGGAGAGTCCTGGTTTGATTGCGGTCAACTTGCCGACAACACTCAGTCGTATGCATTCGCCATTCTTCAAGGACGACTCTATGTTGGCACCTGGCCGAGCGGTCGGGTGTATCGATTCGAAAAGCCGCATGAATGGACCGACGTCGGGCGACTGGGTGAGGAACTTGAGGTGATGGGCATGTTGGTTCACAACGGAAGACTGATCGCCGGCACGCTGCCGCTGGCGGAGGTCTACGAGTTTGACAACAAATCGTCGTGGAACAAGTTGACACGCCTCGATCACACGCCTGACGTCCGCTATCGCCGAGCCTGGACCATGGCTGAACATGACGGCAAACTTTTCTGCAGCACGTTGCCGTCCGGGAAAATCTATTCCTGGCGCGCGGGGCGAGTTGCCATGGCGGAAAAGACGTTCCCTCCCGGATGGCATCATGTGGCTGCCGTCCGGTCCGGTGGTTCCATCAGGACGTTCGTCGATGGAGTCCTTGCTGCAACACAGTCCGGATTCAACGCGGCAGATTATGATCTCACGTGTGACCAGCCACTCCGGATCGGTTTTGGACCGAACGACCATTTCAAAGGTAAACTGGCTGACGTGAAGCTCTATGGACGCGCCTTGTCAGTTTCCGAAATTCAGATCCAGATGAAGATCAGGTAACTATTCGCGTCCATCCGCGGTTCTCACGCTGCGTTCGACATATTGTCAATCGCAAGATCATCTTATATCCGCAAAAGATTGGACATGATCTTTCTGGAGGCAAAGTGTCTGTTGTCCGGCACAGCAGAGCCAGTTCAACTACGGCCCAATATTGCCTGCCACAACTTTGCAGTCTCCGAGTGAAGACCTGAGTGACGGTTAGGACCGTTCGAGAAATAATTGACCGCATCCTCCTCTCCCCTGGAAGGGGAGTGGGCAGGGTGAGGGGCAACGCCGTTAAGGATTTGTTGTCGTGTTTTCACCGAGTTTCTCGAAGTCCCTTCTCCCCCTGGTAAGGGGGAGAAGGTGGCCGAAGGCCGGATGAGGGGGTTGTTCGCTGGATCTGACGCTATCAAATACTTAACGGCGTTGGGTGAGGGGTATAAAAAGAGACAGTTATTTCTCGAGCGGTCCTTACGTGGATTTGTAGGGGCGCACGAGTAAACACCTTGAGAAGTTTCAATCGCCGGGATGGCCAAAGACGTGCGGCAAACAGGACAGAAATGCGACGATGGAAGACAGAAAGTCCGGCTCATAATGCATTCCTCAACCGTGCTCAAGCCAACGGTCGATGATCCATTCAATACGATCCAATCTCTTCGGGCGTCACGCGGAGCCGCCGTGCGATTGCGGCGAGCGTTTTCTTATGTACCTGTTGCACAATCCCTTGCTCGATACGGGCAATCGTCTTGCCGGCGATTTCTGGTTCAAAATCTTCCCGTCGCAGACCTCGTTGCTTCCGCAATCGACGAAGTGACGCACCAAACGATCGCTCTGATTGCTGTCGCGCTCGCGAAATGCGACGGCGATAGTCGGGATCGAACTCATAGAGGATCGCATCGGCTGCTGCCTCGTAGTGTCCAAGCCGAACCGTCTGGCCGAAATCAGTCACTGAAAACCGGGCAAAATCCGGTTCGGTCCCGTCTCCGGATTTTTCAAATGCCGAGAACGGAACCGTCAGTGGCGTCAGGCAACCGCGCCACAATGTGATCGTCTCGCTGGACAGATCGACGCTGCCTCCAATGAAGAGGTCCGCTGCGTTTTTAGCCTCTAACGCTTCGGCCAGCTCATCCGGAGGAAGAAAACCATGATCAGACGCAAATGCGAATCGCTTGAAGCAACTCGCCAAGCCGGCGACAGACTGCAAGCTCAAGGCGTGAACGAATACTGCCATTCCGAGCGAACGCGGAGGTCCGCAAACCATCTTAAGCAACGCTGCGGTGAGGTCTTTCTCATAACTGACCCACAAAGTGTCCTTCGTGGCCATAGCAACTGAGTCACGCAGGCCTGCTATGGAAGATACGACCTGTGGGCCAAGCAATGAAAATTCTGCAGGGCGTTTTTTTGCTTTGTCGAGCAAGAACACCAGTCGAGCAGCGATCGGTGGCTTTGTTTTGACTGTCATCGTTCATTCAGCCTCGTCGGCGTCTTTGTCTTGAACAGGATTCATCGGGTATTTCTCGTCCCATTTTTCTTGGAACGATCGCCAGTTACTCTGTTTCGGGATGAAGGCCGTGATCTCTTCGGGTACGTCGTCTGGATCGGGCTGCTTATCCATAAACTCGCCGGTTCGCAGTTTGATTCGCCACGCCTTTGTGCCGTGCAGGATGGTGATGTGCGGCGGTTCCAGAGTTTCCTTTTCTCGAATCTTGACCTTCCAGCCAGCCTTTCTCAAAGATTCTGGAAGAGGGAAATTAATTGGCATCGATCACCTGCCATCACGGACAACCGGCCCGTATGTCGAACCCTCGTTTGACATTCATGACACACGATACGTCCCGTTTCAGTGTTTGTCAATACAGGACATTTAATGATTTGCATCTACACCATTTAAACGGTCCTACGGAACGAACGTAACAGCAGCCCCATATTGAACACACGACTGCGACGCCTGCTGAAAATTCACAGGAGAAATGCTGCGGAGCACGGCACTTGAAGCCTGGTTTGCCCCACGCTACGTGGCAACGTCGATGAATGAAAACCGAGACGGTGTGCCACTGGCTCTGCCAGTGCATTGGTGCGCTGTGTGGATACTCGTCGATGGAAGACGCTCACTGGCACAAGATTCGGGAAGGCATGGCATCTTCAGGAGCGGCGTCACACGACCGGTGTGAAGTCAACTCAGAGCAGCACTGGCAGAGCCAGTGGCACACAATCACTGACGGCCCGGACATTTGTCCTGCAAGTGCCACCCCGCCGCAAACGCTTTTCACGAATTCATACAAGTAGCGGGGAGGATTAGTTGAGACGATTCTGTTTGAATGACGAATGTCTTCATTTGACCTCCTTCCGGCTCCTCCGGCGGGTTGCCTTCTGAATCGATTCAGAGACAGCATCACGAACGTCAGCATTCCGCAGACTCGCAAGTTGCAGGCCACGAATCTCGTTTGCCATTCCAATTTGAGTCCAATACTGGACGTCTGACTCCAGCAGGTCAGCCCGTAGTTCAAGACCCTGATGGATCTGCAACTCCCACCAGCGACGCCGAACGGCCAATGCAATACTGAAGTCCACATCTTGCCGATATCCGACCTTTCCCGCTGACTGCTCGATCGCTTGAAAGATTCTCTCCGCGTATCGAGTTGGGTTTCGCCCTGCCAGCTCGACATCAGCAAGTTGCAGCAACGCATCTGGAAATATGGTATCTGCCGCACGGCTCACCGCCGCCTTAACATCGTTCAGCGATAATGCAGGTTTGCCGTATTTCGAGAATCTGCTTTCCAACGCCATCAAGCGGTAACGCCGCGACGAGAATTCGTCGCTGTCAATGTCCTCATTTCTCAGCCGGATTGCCTCGAGAAGCTGTGCAGAAGCAATTCGCTGCAATTGCCGTGATCTCGCCACATTTCCCTGAAGTGCAATCGCTGTTGCCCTCTGCTTAAGGAAGATTGACTCGATACTGTATAACTCTCCTGCCAGGGTTGGACGTATCGCAGCAGCACGGCGCAAACGCCTGATTGTTTTGATTCCGGTGTCGATATCTTTCGGCGCGGCTCGTAGCATCCGTAACTCGAGCTTCAGCAACGTCATTGCCTCTCTTGCATTTACCTTGCCGTCGTAAGATGCAGCCTTGAACCACATATCAGTACTCAGAACCTCGTCGAGCAACGAAAAATCGTTGCGATTTGCTCTTGCTCGAAGAGTATTCATTTTCCAGTAGAGCTCCTCGTGGGACAACTTCAGCGGCCGCAGAACGGGCCAAAACAAGTCGGCCGGAATCAACTGAGGAGTGGCGCGAAAGAGGACCGTAGCCGTTGCACGGCCAATTGGTGTTTTGCCGGTCCAAGTCGTACCATGCTTGAAAAAATGATCCGCGTGACTATCTGTCCGGGGATTGAATAGACGTTGGGTTGTCCGCCAAATCGGGTCAAGACCCGTTGTTTCTGGTCCCTTTCGACTGTTGCAGTCTGGACAGGCTGCGGCATAGTTGTCGATTGAATCGATCCCACCGCTGTTCCGAGGGGTTATATGTTCGATCTGAAATCCCCTGCCAGCCAAAGGTTCACAGCAATACTCGCAGCGATATCCTCCCCTCTTAATCACAAATTGATTGATCTCGGACTCCGTCACGATAAAGCCTTTGGTTGATTTACTTCAATCAGAGTATGGCCATGCGGAGTATACACTTCGACACGTCCATCGTAGAGCGGTCCAAGCACAGCTTGCGCACGACGAGAAAATCGGAGCCAAAAGAGTCCGCGAGATACACAAATGCTCGGCAATTGCACAACGACGGTAAGGATTGCAATTGCGACTGGCGTGACATAGCCACATCGAGCCAATCGAAACCACCATGTCAAATAGAAGCGACATGTCGTGACGCAATTCCGACCGAAAAGTTTGAAGGGGTGTCGGGCTAACAGGGTCCACAATGAATTCTTGACAGCCTCACGAACTTTGAGTGACGGATACTGATGAATGTTCGCACTGAGCAAGTGGGTCACAGTTGCTTCCGGCAGCAGTCTGCAACAAAGTCCAGCGAGGCGGAAGCGAAGGCCAAGCTCCAAGTCTTCATATCCGAAGAAGAAACGAGGGTTCATCCCACCCATGTGCAAAAACTCCGTCCGTCGATAGACTGCCGCAGCCCCACAAGGGCAAAACACATCGCCGGGTAAATCTAATACGTCCGCTGAAATTGAATTGGAACGATTCCCAAAGCCGAACGCAGTGTACATCAGGCCAATCGATTGAATGCGTCGCTGCCTCGAAGAGGTGAAGACGACCAATGCAAAACTGCAATAGTCGGGAAACGTGGACGCGCCATTTTCGATGGCCGCCAGACAGTTTGGATCAAGCGCAGCGTCGTTGTTGAGCAACAGCAGTAGATCAGACTGCGCCAAATTCGCCAGTGCATTCACGGCGCGCGCGAACCCTTGATTGTGACTTGATTCGGTGATAGATATTGAAAATGACCAATCCTTGCCAGGAAGCGTCAATCGGCATCCGGTGTTGTTGTAGATCAAGACTTCGTCAGGGCGTCGAGTCTGAAACTCAATTGAATCGAGACACCGATAGAGCAATTCGGCTTCACCGAAATGTGGTATGAGAATGGCAATTGTGGTCTTCGCGCTTGTTGCCAAGCCGCCCGGCAGCGTGGCACTCAATGCCGCGGCGATCGTAGGGGGAATGGAAGTTTTATCCGGGAAGGCCATAGATGGGACGCAGCTTATTTCTTGGTTTCCCTTAACTGTTCTCGAAAACATGCATGAAGATGAAGGATGACCTAGAATCGCTGAAAAAGAAAGCGATGACGAGTCATCGCACTCCAGAGGTCGCCGTTGTCCGGATGAGTTCACTCACGGCCTCCACAACGGCGGACTGAGGAATGCGTTCCTGTTCGATGCGCATGTTGTGGGCGTCACAGAAGTTGAAGGCCGTCGTTTCTGGCTCGGTCAACAAGGCCGGGACGGCTCGCGGTCGGGCGGTGCCGGAGATGGCGAGTGAATCTTTCCAACGCAGCAAGGTCGTGTCGTCCATCAGGAAGCTGCGCGTCTGCGGGAAGCGAATTCGAAGGCGCGACAGGATCTCGAAGCCTTCGACGTCCAGATCGCCCCAGTACCACAACGATTGATTCGACAACCACGTAACATAAGCCAGATCCACGATGCCGTTTCCCAGTCCGCCCATGGCGATCGCCGACGGAACAGCTGGAAACGTCAGCAGGTTGACTTTGTTTTCGACGATGATCACCGTGGTCGCGTCGATCGGTGATTCGGCGAGAGCATGCAGCGATACGCTGCATTCACGCCAGGGGCTGCCGGCGGATCGCTGTAACTCAGGGTCCAGAAATCGCAGCAGGAACTGAGGTTCCGGATATCGCAAGCCGAATCTTCGCTCAAAATGCCGCTCATCGGCACGGATCGTTTCCGGCGGCAAGACTCTGTCGAGCCACTGTTCCAGGATGCCGGAATTCTGTTCAACGAATTTGGTATCGACCGACAACGGAATCTCACGAGCAAACACATTCGGGCGAGGATGCTGTCGGAAATAGTCCACAACATCCTTCGAGCCATTCTTCAGCGACTGAACCTGCTGTTGAGCGATGGCCAGACTTTCATCCGGAACGCCGATGCCGGGAATGTGCAGTGGAAAGTACGGCGTATTCGTGAGCCATGCGGAGAGGAATGCTGGATACCGCCGCAGCGCCTTTTCTTTGATTTCGTCCGGTTGTAGAAGAGCTCGCTTGCTCATGATTTTTTGCTATGCATTTTTCTGACTCTGCCGGATGTACCAACTGGTTGCAAGGCTCTGCCTCGCAACCCACTGTTTTGCAGGCTCCGCCTGCCGAATGGGAGGACTGTGGTCAGGCGGATTGTTGAGATTTAGAGGCGGAGCCTCTGGGGCAGTGCGTTCCAAGGCTGGAGCCCTGGAACGAGGCGCTAAAATGCCAACGTGTTTGGCGGTCGCCGGGTGCAACTTTTGTCGCTACCCGACTGAAACCCACATGAACTTCTGGTTCGATCCCAGAACGGAATTTGCTTTTTCTTCGCTGACACCCTTATTGCAGCAGCGCGATCTCCACATTGAGGCCGGGGCCAAATCCCAGCATCAGGCAGGGTAAGCTGGCGTCGCGGGCTCGCAGTTCGTCAAGAATGAACAAGACTGTCGGCGATGACATGTTGCCACAGCGCTGGAAGACGCTGATGGATGCGTCGATTTGTGCATCGGACAGGCCAGCTGCTTCGGCGGTGGCGGCGAGGATTCTTGGGCCGCCGGGATGGATGGCCCAGCTCTGGATTTCACTGAGCTGCAGGCCGTTGCGTCCCAGGAATTCATTCAGAGCGCCAGGCAGCGTTCGCGTGATCACGCCGGGAACTTCCGGGGACAAGGTCATTTCAAATCCGTTGTCTCCGATTTTCCATGTCATCAAGTCGCTCGTCTCAGGAATTACGAATGAATAGTTGTCCACGAGTCGGCCGGGGAGTTTTTGTGAGGGACCGTGGCTGCCGGAGGTGGCTCGACCGATGACTGTGGCAGCACCGTCTGCGAAGAGAGAATTTGCCACGATCTGCTGTGGATCCCAGCCATACTGATGATGCAGCGTGCAGAGTTCGACGGCGCACATCGCGACAACGGCGTTCGGATCAGCTGCTGCAAAACTATGGGCCACGCGCAGGCCATTCAGGGCACCGTGGCAGCCCATGAAGCCGACGTGTGTCCTCGAAACGCTCCGCGAGAGACCGAGATTCTCGATCAGGTACAAGTCTACTCCGGGGGCGCTAAAGCCGCTGCAGGACACGGTGATCAGGTGTGTGATCTCGGCAGGATCGATGTTCGCTTCCCTGATCGCATTGGCAGTGGCTTTCATCGCAATCTTTGGAGCTTCGATTTCGAAGCGATTCATGCGTGCCGCAGTTCCGGGGCCGCGATCTTCAGGTCCTTTGACAAATTCGAAGAATCGTTCCGCCGTCGCTTCATCATCCGAAGAAGACTCCAGCAGCACACTGTGACGCGATTGAACGCCGGCGCGACGATACAACGCCTGAATCAGTCCTGTCGGATTTTTAGATCCAGTCAATTCCGGTGCAACACACGTGGTTGCGAAGGTCGCCATCCCGGCCTGTGAAATTGAATGCTCGGGCAACGCGGTGCCAAGGCCAAGTATCTCAAGACTATTCATCAGACAATTTCCAGGGCCTTTGGAACCCGATTAATCCGGTTGACCACACGCTGTGTCAGCGATGGAAAAAACTGACATGTTGTCATGACAGGTGGCAAAAGCCAGGGATGCCTGAGAGTCGCTGACAACAAGCGGCAGACCTTCTGCTGCGTGCGGGTCGTTTCGCTGGAAGACGCTTGCCAGCGATTGATGAGCTCATCAGACCAGCCATTGCGAATTGCCGAGACCACGAATGGGACCGTGATCGTGGCCGCCGTGAGAGCCCAGGCCATGCCTTCACCGGTGAATGGTTCGACATATCCCGTGGCATCTCCGAGGAGGAACAATCGATGCCCGGCAATGCGTCGGGCGGATCGAGTCAGCGGGACGGTGCCTTTGATGGCGGCATTTCGGAGCTCCTGCGGCATCGGCACACCTGCGGAATGAAAGAGATTCGCCAGGCAATCCAACGGCGAGTTCGACTTATTCAGGCACGATGGGTCGATTGCGGCGGCAAGATTGAACTGGTTGTCCTCGATCTGTACAACTCCTGCATATCCCTGCGTTGCAACAGCCATCAGCACTTCCTCTCGCCTGATCCAGGCATCTGCAGCCATACGAGGAAACACGGCCCCCAGTCCGATCCTGGAACCAGCCTCAGGCTCGGCTTTGAAAGACGGAAGAAGATGGAGACTGGGATGGCCGAGTCCATCGCAAACCAGTACGACCCTGGCACAGACGTGAAGATCGCGTGACGCAGAAAGGTCATCGTCGGCTGGTTTTGCGCCATTGGGAGAGTGGCAATTTGCGAATCGAAGCTGGATTATCCGTTCCTCCGGGTAACCAGCCTTGCAGGAGTCGAGAATCGCAACGGGCACTTCATCAGACTCAGATGGGACCGGCTGAACTGAAGCCGTCACTTCGTCCACAAATTGACAACCGGAAGCAATTGCTTCATCGACAAGCCACTGATCCATTCTTCGCCGCGAAACCGCCAAACCAGGCGGCATTGAGACATTGAGTTTGCGGCCTCGATACCGTACGGCGAGCGACGACGTTGTCGCAGGTTGAAGTTGCCGCAGTCCGGATTCCAGGCCAGCACGCCTGAGCATCTGGAATGCGCGTCCGTTGACGCAACAACCACAGATTTTGTGACGCGGAAAACGATGACGTTCGAGCAGCACCGTTCGCAATCCAGCGCGGGAACACAAGACTGCAGCCATTGATCCCGCAACACCCGCTCCGATGATTGCGACATCGTAATGCTCAGCGTCGATGGAATGGCTATCCGGCATTGACGTCTCGATGGTTTGGCCTCCATGACATCGTGAATCGCTGCGGCCAGTGATGCTGCAGAACGGCGTGTGCAAGCCCGGCCTTTGCGGCGATTCCTAAAGCCTCGCTTGAAGTAAACGCGCCTTCGACGGACATTGGCCCATCAATATGGACGACATGACATCGCGTGAGAATTCTGCAGCCCAGCCAGGCCAGCCAATAACCAAGCCGCGTTCGCCTCAGGTCATCCACAAGGATCAGCTGCGTTGCCACTGCTTTCATGCGTTGCAGCAGCAGAATGGCATCTGTTTCGTTCAAATGATGTAGAAATAAGCTGCACATCACGACGTCGTATTTTGGCTGCGGAAATGGCTGCTGAAGGGCGTCGCATTGAAAAAACCTGATGTTGTCACAATGGGCCGCTGCTGCCTGTTCGGTTGCAAAACCCAGGGCAGTGGGGCTGATGTCGCAGCCATCGATCGCTACAGAAACACCGTCCCGCTCGGCGCGACTGGCCAGTCGAATGGCAAGATCGCCACCGCCAGCCGCAATATCAAGAATGGTCAGCGGTCGCTCGCCTGAATTCGCTCGAGCCTGCCTGAGAATCTCTTTCCAGACAGTTCTGTCTGATTGACTCAACCAGTTAATTCGTCTCAGACCTGCGAGCGCATGCCGGTGAGTGGCACCGTTCAGTGACGGATCATCCATCAATTCAGATTTGCGATTTCGGGAGGAAAGATGAAATGTCATGATGAGATCGATGACTGGCAAATGGCCAGTTGGCGCGGCAAAAAAAGTGAGAGCGGCAACAAGTCGCCGCTCTCGAGGGAAACAGTTCCTATTCACAGACAAGTCGAACCGGAGCTGCCTGAGAATCGAGTCTACTTTTACTCGTGTTCTCCGCGTTCCGTGTGCCCTTCATCGTCGTCTTCTTCCATTTCGTCGTCGTCGCCACCGTCCATTTCATCTTCATCGTCACCATCTTCGTCGTCACCATCTTCGTCGTCACCATCTTCGTCGTCACCATCTTCATCGTCGCCATCTTCATCGTCGCCATCTTCATCGTCGCCATCTTCATCGTGGTGGCCGCGATCGTTCCCTGAATTGTGATGTTGCTGGATTAACCGGGTCAGATCTGTCATTTGCTCACTGAGCTTGTGCATGTCGCGACGGAGGTGTTCCATCTGCTCGTGCAGTTCGCGCAACGGAGGAGTGGAGTGATTGCCAAGTTCAATTTCGATTCCTTCTCTCCGCTGTTCCATGAAGCGCTGCGGTTGGTGAGGCTGCGGTTGCTGACGTGCCTGTGCCTGTCGTTCCCGCATCGCTGATTCCGTCTTCTGACGCTGTTCCTGCTGCATCCGTTCCTGCTGCATCCGTTCCTGCTGCATCCGTTCCTGCTTCTGCGCGAGTTCCCGTTCAAGTTGTCCGGCGCGTTCCCGCAGTCCATGCGCAACATCCGGAAGCCCTGCCTGTGCGATGCGTTCAGCAGATTCCGTGAGCGATGCGATTCGTTTACGATCTTCTGCGAATAGTCCTTCCGGGCTGTGAGCTTCCGGATGTTGAAGTTGCGGTCCCTGGCCTGGGTGCATTTCAACACGGCCTTCCATGCGCAGTGCAGGAGGTCCAAACCCCGGCGGTCGAAAATTCGGGTGCCCAAAACCAGATGGCCCGGCAGGTGGCGGTCCGGAAAATGATAAACCAGCACGTGGATGTCCAGGATGATCGGGCGCATGTAGCTCTGAGAGTGACTCCGTTCCCGGTGGCAACATGGGTGTTATCGTCTGCCCCGGCTCTGCTCCTTTGAGTGCGGGAGAAACAACATCCAACTTTTCGGCTCCCAACAGAATCTGGATGTGGCGCAGTTCATTTTCCTTGTGTTCCGCATCCTGTGACAAGCCACGGTCACCAAAAGTCAACAGCACAACACCGACACTCATCACGAGCAACGATCGGCGCATTACAAACGAGTTCGTAATCATTTAAAACTCCAGAAAGGTCATTCCTGCCGGGCAGCAACCGAGTGTAGCGTATCCGGCGAGATTGCGTCGGGGAAGACAAATCGCTTTATCGTAGACTTTTCGACCTGAAATTCATTCGTGGCCATTTGCGGCCATTCGCGATTTCTGACGTTGCTGCGTCATCAGTGAGACAACCACGAGCGTTAGAAAGCCGAGCGGAATTGTCACGATTCCGGGCTGGCTGAACGGCACGATGGCGGGGGTCTTCAGCAGGTCAAGACCATAAACTTTTTCGAAAGCTTCAGCACTCAGCAGAATCCAGCCGAGCGAGGAAACCATGCCAACCACGATCGCCGTGATGATGCCCTGACGTGTCACGCGCGGCCAGAACAGGATCATGACCAGCGACGGCAGATTCGCCGACGCTGCCACACTGAACGCCCAGCCCACGAGGAAACTCACGTTCATGTCCTTGAATAGAATCCCCAGCACAATTGCGATCGCGCCAACCACCACCGACGAGATTTTCGCGACGCGCACTTTCTCGTCGTCATTCATCTGAACGCCGAACGCACTGCCCAGCAGATCATGCGCCACCGCGCCCGCCGAGGCCAGAATGAGTCCGCTCACGGTTCCCAGCACAGTCGTAAATGCAATCGCTGAAATCGCCGCAAACAACCATGTGTTCATACTTTTGGCGAGCAATGGAGCTGCCATGTTGTCGTCGGATAGATCCAGGGCACCGCTCGTCATGGCACCGAGCCCCAGATACAGCGTCAGAACGTAAAAGAATCCGATACTGGCGATGCCGACAATCGTGCTGCGGCGGGCACTGCTTTCATCCTTCACCGTGTAGTAGCGAATCAGAATATGCGGCAACGACGCCGTGCCGCAGAACAGTGCGAGCATCAGTGAGAGGAAGTTGATCTTGTCCGAAAATTTCTCGCTGCGAATCCCCTTAAAGATCGGGTTTTCGCCGGGTCGCAGCACTTGCGAACCGGGGGTTATCTTCTGGTAATAGACCGTGGTCTCTGTTTTGTCAGCGTGCAGGATCTTTTCATTCCTCCACAGCACGACTTCGCTTTGTTGCAGAATACTGAAGAATTCGATCGGCGACACAGGTCCAGTTTCCGTCTTTCCATCCGGCAATGATTTTAGATAACCAATCGGATGCAACACAGCCTGATCTGGCCCGATCCCCTTTGGAAGTCCATTGATCAGGCGTCCGCCGTCCGCGAGTTTGGTGACCGTCTGCGCTTCGGTCAATGTCATCGGGTCACCTTCGGTGGCCGGTTTGACCACATGGAATACCGTCGTGCGTTTAGTCTGACGATCCCGCAGATGAACATACGACTGCTTTGTTTTGTCCCAGCCTTCCGGCGTTGGAAGGACGTCCACGTTGTTCAGACTTCCGAGCGATCCATCGTCGTTTGTCAGGTCGTCCGCAGTGACGGTGAGCGTGCGGAATTTGTAGCCATCGTTGCCACCAGTTTCGACCTTGAAACCTTTCTGCAGAATCATCCATGTCAGAATGGCACTGAAGAAAACCAGCAGTGTTCCTTTGAGGAACTGCACCCACGTCGTCGAGACCATTCCGGCGGTAACGACGATTAGAATGACGACTGTCCCGACCAGCACAACGCCCGCCCAATGGGGCAATGCCAACAGTGGCTGCACCAGCACACCGGCACCGACCATTTGCGGGATCAGATAGAAAATGCTCACCGCCAGCGTGCTGATCCCAGCCGCCAGCTTGATTCCCGGTGAATTGAACTTCGAATCCAGGGCATCCGCAAACGTAAACCGTCCAAGCCGTTTCATTGGTTCGGCGATCACGAACAATGCCACAATCCAGCCAGCGAGGTAACCGATAGAATACAGAAATCCGTCGTATCCGTAGAACGCGATCATCCCGCAGATACCGAGGAACGATGCCGCCGACAGGTAATCTCCTGCAAAGGCAATCCCATTCACAAACCAGGGAATCTGTCCGTGCGCTGCGAAAAAGCCTTCGGATGATTTCGCCTTGCGCCCCAGCCAAAAACTCAGACCAAGCGTGAAGCCTACGAAAATGGAAAAGAAAATCACGGCTTTCCACGAGAGTTCGTGAATCATGCTCGCGGCTCCTGACTCGTCGGCGAAGATTTTTCGCGGCACAGGAAGCCGTACAGTCCGGACAGCAGGATGGCCCCGATGATCAGCCCAAAGCCATACAACACGGCGATATTCAGACCCGCGATCGGCGTTGCTTCCATCTGGTCAGGCGCAAATGCATTCAGGAAAACGAACCCACCGTATACGATCAGATAGATCGTGAATAAAATGAGTCCGATCCTGGAATTCCGGGATTGCATGAAGGCACTTTCAGTTGTGTTAGAGTCTTTTCCGGAGTCGTATCGGTTGTGAATGTTTTGGCGAGCGGCAGGGCGTGAGCCCTCCGAGCGCGATACTCGTGTGCGGACTGCGGAGTAGATAAACGAAAACTACTCGGAGGGCTGACGCCCTGCCGCTCGCCTGACAATTGCAGCTACGTCAGACTCCATCCCTGCCGGTATTCTCGCTTAATGTACTGGTCCGCTTCAGGAGCATTGGTGGCACGCATTTCGGCGGCGTTCCATTCCAGTTTTTTGCCGACGCGATACGCCACGTTCCCGAGATGATTGGCTTCCGTCAGCCATCCCGCGTATTCAAAGTTGCATGTTGTTGGTTCACCTGTTTTGCAGGCGTGAATCCATTCCTGATGGTGACCTTTGGACGCCGGGATAAACGGTTCCGGCGGCTTGAAGTCTTTGAAGGTCTCTTCGGGCAGCAATTTGTAGCGGCCGTAATCCGAGACCAGCATTCCCTTGTCGCCAATGAACAACACACCGCTGTCCCAACCGGCTACGGCTGGATTCTCGGGACGGTGCGTGCCCTGATACCACGTGAGCGATACCTCCGGCTGTTCACCTTCAGCTGCGTATTCGTACCGCACATGCATGGATGCCGGTGCGAGTTCCTTGTGCGCCGGACCACCGAAAGGTTCAATGGTTGTCGGGGCTTTCAGTTTGAGAGCCCAAAACGGCAGATCGACCCAGTGACTGCCCAGATCGGACATCGTTCCGTTGCCGAAGTCCCACCAGCGATACCATTTCGGGCCCGGAAAGTAGACGTTGTTGTAAGGTCGTTCCGGAGCCGGTCCGAGCCACAGATCCCAATCCAGTTCCGGCGGAATCGGATCCGCGTTTGCCGGGCGATCCTGCACATCCACAATATCGCCGTGCGCCTTTGCCTCCTCGGGAGATTGCAAACCCCAGGCGCGCCCGACCCAGACATGGCATTCGGAAACTTTTCCGATTGCACCGGTCTGAATGAGCTCCACGACGCGGCGATAATTGTTTTCGGCATGAATCTGGGTGCCCATCTGAGTCGCCACGCCAGCGGTTGCGGCCGCTTCGCGAATTCGGCGAGCTTCATAAATCCCGTGCGTCAGCGGTTTTTCGCAATACACGTGTTTCCCCAGCTGCAGCGCGGGCAGAGTCGCGAAGGCATGTGTGTGTTCGCACGTGCTGACGACAACCGCATCGAATTCATCGGGATGATCAAAGACGCGACGGAAGTCCGTGTTTCTTCGGGCTTTCGTGTGCTGTTCCGCGGCCTTGTTAAGATTATTGGCGTTCACATCACAGAGGGCCGCAATATGTTCGGAAGACACCGATTGCAGATTACTACCTCCCCGCCCGCCGCAACCAATGACGGCGATCCGAAGTTTCTCTTGCGACGCAGGAGCCGCAGGCAGGCCGCTCACATACAGCGCTGTGGCCATAGCGGACGTCGATTGCATGAACGCACGGCGCGTGGAATTCTGAGAGGGATTCACTGAAGGGACTCCTGAGTAAACTGAATTGAGTCAAATCGCGGAACACAGGCACTTTGCGCGATTGTGAACCCCAATGCCGTACAATGCAACCGAAACGGCGTCTGGAAAACGCCATCACGTCATTTCATGACAGGCAACTTGTTGCGGACCTCCAGGGCCAACTCGCGGTGCTGCAGAGCAATTTCCGGCAGTTTCATGCGGTCGTAGATTTTCGCCAGCTTGTCATGCACCTCCGCCTGATTCGGCTCGCCAATGACTGCCAGTTCGAGGTCCGCCAACGCATCTTTCCAGCGTTCCATTTTCATCAGGATGGTGCCCCTCGTATCCAGAAACCGCGCATAACCGGGATTTTCTTCCAACGCGGCATTCGCCATCGCAAGAGCACGTTCGAGGTCCGGATGGTCTTCGTTGTGAGCCAGAGTCCACGCGAGATTATTGAGCACTAAGGACAGCTTTGGGTTAATCGCAAGGCACCGCTCAAAATGAAAGAGTGCGGCATCCAGGTCGTGTTCCACGCAGCAGATATTCCCCATTGCCAGATGCGCCAACGCGGGCTCTTTCGCCTCCGCCACGACACGACTCAGGATGGTTCGGAGTGCGACATTTCCCTTGACGTCGGCGGTGACATACGCCATGAGCCGATTCAGAGCCAGCGGAGAATTCGGTTCCTGTTCCAGTGATTTGGCCAGAGGATCAAATAGTTCTCCGACGCTGTGTCTGCCTTCACGCACCATGACGTCGTGAATAATAACGTACAATTCAGACAGAATGACTCGCCAGTTTCCCTCGAGATCCATTTCGATCCCGGTTTCAAGGACGTTGCGTGCCTCCTCCATTTCGCCGATTTGAATCAACACCGACACATAGTCTTCGCGCGTGCTCCGACTCTTCGGATTTCTGCTCAGTTGCTCACCCAGATATGTTTTGGCCTTTAAAAAACTGGACAATGCCCTTGCTTGCAGGCCCAGCTGCAAATAGATGGTTCCCAGATTCCTTGAAACCTCCGGAAAAACGTTCACGACCCTTTCCAGGCAATCACGTGCCCTTTCCAGATCGCCGACGATGATGCTGTAGCGTGCCCATGCGAGCAGCATTTCCGGCGATATGTCGTTCTCTGCCCGAGACGCCTGAAGGTGGTGTAGGGCACGGTTCAGATCCTGGCGGGGACTGGCAGGTGTCAGCTTTTCGCATAACACTGTCGCGAGGCGGCGATGAGCCATTGGATTCCCGTAATGATCATCGGGGGCCAGCGTCATGTACAGAAACTCCGCGCGCTCCGTCTGTCCTGTTTTCTCATAGATCTCCGCCAGACAAATCTCGATCGCATCCGTATTCTCGTCGCGTGTTTCTTGCAGGATTCGATTCAGCAGCATCTCCGCCTGTACAAAATCCCCTTTCACGAAGCTCGACTCAGCACGCTTCAAGTATCGATCTGTCAGTGTCAGATTGCTTTGCCACTCCCAATGATCCAGCCAGCCCAGCAGGACGAGCACAATTGCGGCCGGTAAACCGAAGAACAGGTTGCGGCATCGACCCAAACGCCAGGCGGCAAGTAACAAGTCAAAAGGGTAGACCAGAATATCCCAGTAGAACGCCCCGTAGAGCCAGAATGGTCGCCATCCAAGTACACGGCGCCGGACTCTGCGCAAGAACCACACTGTCAGACGAAACAGGTAACGCAGGTAGTTCATTATTTCTGCCCTCCAGCCACTATGCCCAGAAGGTCCGATCGGACCTTTTGAAACATGCTCAGCAAAGCCGCGTGCTCGTGTGGCTGAATCTCTCGATCTGATTCCAATAACAATTGAATCTGGAACACCGGGGGCGTGTAAGCTGCAGCAGGAGTCTGTTCCGAGCGGAACGCAGACCGCAATCGATCCCGCAGGGCGATCCGCACGCTTTCTTCAGCTGGCGGGGGAGTGACCGAGGTGCGGTGCGAATCAAAACAGCTGAACATCACAACGCCACGGTGTCGGAGGTTACGGTGCATTCGATACTCCGTATGCCAAATCGTTGCTTCCTCGCCAGTCGGCAGCGACCCAACCGACGTCTTGTTTTCAGAACTCTCCACGACCCAGCCGAGCCCGCCGTAGCAGACCGCTAGTTTATGCCAGGCGTCATAACATTCATCGAGCGAGATAGATATGTCCAGACCGTGACCCTGATATGACCAACTTGAAGAACAAAGGCCGCCAAACACATCATCGGGACCTCTTGTGATCTCTTCAAACCCGGTCAGTTTCCAGCCATTGATTTCTGCGGGAAGCGAATCTTTGGCAAACTGCTGCATGTTGCTCTCGAAATGACTCGGCAACGAGGGAGCCACAACTTTCTTTTCCAAGAAAAACAGCGTCCGCGCCATGGCGATTCCACCAACGACAAAGAAGATCGCAACCAGCACGGCAGGAGCAATCACCGCCATTCGTCCGACCACGCGAGGCCGATCAAGCAAACCGAACATGAAATCTTTCAGCGGACGTCTGACTTGCTCGTGGTACTCCACCTTCACGTCGATCAGTTCCCTGGATATGACGGGAAACACGAATCGCAGAAACTGATCGGTACTCAGAGTCAGCAGCAAGGCCGTGGCGTATGTGAACACCCCCAGTGCCTCGTGTCGCCAACCGCTGTCGAGCGGCAGTTGAAACCGAGCATCACAATACACCAGCGTAAAGACCCGTAACCCATTGGCCGCGACCACCCAAAAGACCGTGAGCAAGATCATTACCAGGGAACGAAACCAACTGTAACGGCAGTAGATGCACAGGAACGTTATGGCATAAACGGCAGCGAACAGGGATTGAATGCCGCTGCAAGCCTCTTCGACCATGTAGGATTTTGTCGCCGTCCGGATTGCTACTCCGGAAATCGTGTGCAACACATCCATGCAATCCAGCCCCTGACTGGCGGCCGCTGTCGCCCACTGCTGCAGCGTGACGATCAGGCTGATGTCCAGACCCAGCGGCAGAGGCGTCAGCATCGCCAGAAAGAGAAATGGTGCCCGCAGTTCAGAGGCGGCGGATCGTCCGCCAAAGTACCAGACCGATGCCCACAACGTGGCCAAACACGAAATCAAACAGATCCACTGACTGACAAACTCAATGGAAGCCGCAAACAGCAATACGCCGACCCCCAGCCACACCAGTTTGCGGAGCGAAAAATCTGTCTCCTCCGGCCATTGAATCAGGGGTAATCGCATCGAAACGAGCCACGCAAAACCTGCAATAATCATTGGAAACGCCTGGTAATGGGGACGCTTCCACAGGTATTGGGCCATCCGAAACAAGAGCGGACCATGCGCCAGCAGAATGACGACGACGGCAATGCCCCAGCGAGGCAGCGTTTTTGCACCTCGCTCGCGATTGAGCAGTAGCGGACAGTGCTGGAGAACATCTGCGTCCTCCGCGTGATTCTGCACTTCGATTTCTTCAGATATCATAGAGATTTTGCGGGAAAACAGTCATGCTCGACGCGGTTCACATCGTTTGAAATTCGTACTCCGCATTGAGCTTCACCCGTGGTACACACAAATAAAGAAGACAAACCGAAGCAAAAAATGGGCACGGCAGGCCAGTTTTTTATTCTTGCGATTCCTGTCGGGTGCGTGAAACGCAACGCTCGAATGCGAACGAAACGAGTTGTTGTATACTTCACGCGGTCAGGAATGATGCCCTGCGTTATCAGCCGGAACGCGTTAGCGGTCTGTTGATTTAATACCAACCCGAAGCGCCAGCGAGGCAGAAACGGCTGAATTCCTCGCTGGCGCTTCGGGTTAGTATGACTTTGAGCCCCAATAATCACTAAATCAACGGACCGCTAGCCTGCATTGCGCACTGTGTAGGCCGGATCAAGCCCGCCGCGAATGCCGGAACAGCGCAAACCCGGATTTCTGGTTGTGACACCCTGTCACCTGGATCCAGGATGAATTGGCGGGCGCCGCTCCGGCAATCATTGGGTTTGCT
>CAMAVB010000131.1 GCA_945861465.1 Candidatus Kuenenia stuttgartensis | reverse complement strand
TTTCATCTTCCCGACACAGCCCCCGACGCACCCGGTCAGCTCTACGATCTCTCAGCCGATCCCGGTGAAACGACGAACCTTTACTTTCAGCAGCCGGAGATCGCGACCGAACTGAAAGCACTCCTGGAACAATCCGAATCGAGCGGTCGAAGCCGCCCGCTTCAGCAATAGCTGCGATATCCCGTGGCGTAGGCTTCCAGCCTGCGAGACATCGAGTAACATGGCAGGCTTGAGGCCGATCCCACTTTTTGGAGAGACCAGAAACCATGAGACGAATCCCGATCCTTTCCAGCGCGCTGCTGGCCGTGCTGCTGGTGGCCGCGAGTTCCGCGACGGCGGAACCTAAACCGTTGCGTGTCTTCATTCTCGCGGGTCAATCCAACATGGAGGGTCATGCGAAAGTCGAGACGTTCGATTACATCGGCGATGATCCCGCGACGGCTCCGCTGCTCAAACAGATGCGCGGCGCGGATGGCAAACCCACCGTGTGCGAGGGTGCCTGGATTTCGTACTTCACCGGCGCGGGCGATCAGAACGGCGAGGGGCACGGCAAGCTGACGGCGGGTTATGGCTCACGTCGAAACCCCCATGAAGATGGCGGAAAGATCGGCCCGGAGTTTACGTTCGGCCTCACGATGGATGCGGCATTCGACGAACCGGTGCTCATCATCAAAACCGCCTGGGGCGGGAAGAGTCTGCACACCGACTTTCGCTCGCCCAGCGCTGGGCCGTATATGTTCAATGAAGCGCAGCTCGCGAATTTCCAGAAGCAGGGCAAAGACATCGAAGCCATGAAGGCTGAGAAAGCGAAAGAGACTGGCCGTTACTACCGGCTGATGATCGAGCATGTGCGGGATGTGCTGAGCGACATCAAACGTGTGTGTCCCGCTTATGACGAGAAGCAGGGCTTTGAGATTTCCGGCTTCGCATGGCTCCAGGGCTGGAACGACCTCGTCGATTCCGGCGTGTACCCCAATCGCAGCAAGCCCGGCGGATACGATGCCTACAGCGAGGCAATGTCGCATTTCATTCGCGACGTGCGCAATGACTTGAATGCACCACGAATGCCGTTCGTAATCGGCGTGCTGGGGGTCGGCGGAGCGAAGCCGAACGAGCAGACCATCGAATTTCGCAAGGCGATGGCCGCACCGGCGGCTCTGCCGGAGTTCCGTGGAAACGTGATCGCCGTGGAAACCGCGCCGTTTTGGTCGGAAGAACTCGGAGCCATAGCGAACAAACACGAGAAGGTGCGGCAGATGAGCCATTACCTCAATTCGAAACACAAGGATCACGCAAACGCCGACGGCTCGATGACCGACGAACAAAAGCGCGAACACGTAAAGCACTTTGAGGCGGAACTCATCTCACCCGCCGAAGCTGCAATCTGGATGCGTGGAGCCTCGAATGCTGGCTACCATTACCTCGGCTGCGCGAAGACCTTCGCCCTCATGGGCCGCGCGTTCGCGGACGCCACGCTCACGATGATGAAGGACTAAGGACCGGCGCAGAAATAACTGTCGTCCTTTGGACGTGGGGCACGTTTATAACGTGCCCGGCACTATGGAATCGTGCCCCACTTATTTCTGTCTCAGTCCTAAGGACGCCGATGACCGGCATCGGCCAAACACGCGAATATCAGGCAGATTCTGACTGCCATGTGCGCGGATTCACAGTTCGATGCAATTCTGGGCCAAGCGGGCGGTGTTCGCTGAAACTAGAATCCGGGCGTAAGGACCGGCGCAGAAATAACTGTCGTCTTTTGGACGTGGGGCACGTTTATAACGTGCCCGGCACGATGGAATCGTGCCCCACTTAATTTCTGTCTCAGTCCTAAGCTCCATCAAAAACACCGCAGGACTTTCCCCCATGAAGATCGCACGCATTTTTGCTCACCGAGTTGAGCTGCCGTTAGTCGAAGGTTCGTACAAGTGGTCCGGCGGGAAGTCGGTGTCGGTGTTCGACAGCACGATCGTCGGGGTCGAGACAGACTGCGGACTCGTTGGCTACGGCGAGGTCTGTCCGTTGGGGCCGTTCTATCTGCCGGCGTATGCCGAAGGAGTGCGCGCCGGTCTCCGCGAACTGGGCCCGCATCTGATTGGCTTTGATCCCCGCGAACTAATGAAGCTCAATCACCGGATGGACGCCGCGCTCAAGGGGCATCCGTATGTGAAATCGGGAATCGACATCGCCTGTTGGGACATTCTCGGCCAGGCAACTGGATTGCCGGTTTGCGTGCTGATGGGGGGCCGCTTCGGCGAGAGCGTGCGGCTTTATCGGGCTATCTCGCAGCAAGCTCCTGATGAGATGGCGAAGAATGTTCAAAACTACCGCGAGCAGGGTTACACGCGGTTCCAACTGAAAGTCGGCGGCGACCCCGACACCGACATCGAACGGATTCGCGCCGTGCGCGCGATGCTGTCACCAACGGATCGGCTCGTTGCCGACGCCAACACGGGCTGGACTCAGCATGAAGCGATGCGCGTGGTCCGAGCCGTCCGGGACGTGGACGTCTATATCGAACAGCCCTGTCTCACTTACGAGGAGTGCCTCGCGGTGCGACGCAACACGAGTCATCCGTTTGTGCTCGACGAAAACATCGACTCGCTCGACATGCTGCTGCGCGGCAAAGCCGATCTGGCGATGGACGTGGTGAATCTGAAGATCAGCAAACTCGGCGGATTGACGAAGACGAAGCAGGCCCGCGATCTCTGCGTCTCGATGGGAATTGCCATGACGTTGGAAGACAGTTGGGGCGGCGACATCACGACGGCGGCGATCGCGCATCTTGCGCACAGCACGCCCGAAGAGTTCCGTTTCACCAGCACAGATTTTAACAGTTACGTCACCGTCAGCACGGCGACCGGCGCACCGCAGCGCCGGCAAGGCTTCATGGCCGCGAGCAGTGATCCGGGCTTGGGAGTTACGCCGCGAATGGACGTGCTCGGCCAACGAGTCGTGGAGGTAACGGGATGACCCCGATTGAAATACGGACCGGCTGCTTTCCACCCTGGCTCGCGATCTGTTGATTTAGTCGTTTAACCCGACCCAAAGGGGAGGAATGTCACCGGAACGCCTCGCCTACGGCATCGGGTTAAACGACAACACTCCAGATCGTCCCTGAATCAACAGTCCGCTAGCCGCCGGTCTTGCAGAATCACCGGCGGCTAGCTCCTTGCCTTTCACGAACAGGGATCCCAGGTTGTGGCGAACGTGGCAACCCGTCAACAAACAGTAGTGGAAACAACCATGAGTCGAATCTCCGCGTTCCTGACCTGTTGGCTGGTCGTCGCCAATGCGTTCGTCTTTGCCGATGACCGGGCTGGTCACACCAAAATCCTGGCTGAGGCTGAGGCTCGGCTGAAAGCGATCTATGACAAGCGGGAGTTTGCACCGGCGATGTTCTCCGGAAAGTGGCTGCGAGACAGCTCCGGCTATTTGGTTCTCGAAGAGCCGCAGAATGGTTCCGAACCAGAGCTCGTGCAGTACGACGCGGCAAGTGGAAAGCGCTCCATCGTGATCGGCAGCGACAAGCTCGTTGTGCCGGGTACGTCCGACCGGCTGGCCATTCAGGAATTCGTTCAATCTCCAGTCGCCAGCCAGTTCCTGCTGCACGCGCGAGTCACCAGCAGCGGGAAAACGGGTTACTGGTTTTTTGATTCGAAATCGGGTGATCTCACCGCGATTGCGGTCGAGATCCTGCGGATGTCGTTGGACAGCACGTTTTCTCCGAACGGGGATCGACTTCTCTTCGGGCGCGGTCCGGATCTGTATGTGTTCGATCTGGCAAGTCGTCGAACAACTTCCCTGTCGCAGACTGACGCCCAAAGCGTGCGTGAAAATGGAGTTCAGGGGAGTTGGCTACCCGCTGAACTGCTGGTTCAGGCGAGCTGGAGTCCGGACGGGCGGCAGATTGCGTACCTTCAATCCGATTCCTCGAATGTTCGCGAACGACCCGTCATCCATCCGACCGACCCGACGTATCCGGAAGTGTCGCGGCAGCGATTTGCGCGCGTTGGTACTCCGATTCCGACGCTGCGTGTGGGAGTCGTCAATGCGGATGGTGGCGAGACACGCTGGGTGAACCTGCCATCCGATCCGGGCACGTTCTACATCAACGACGTCAGTTGGGCGGGAAACTCGGAAGAACTGCTGGTCGAGATGCTGAGCCGCGCGCGCGACTCTCGGACGTTTCTACTCGCGAACACGAAGACCGGCACAACGACCAAGGCTTACGAGGAATCTGATCCCGCCTGGGTCGATGCGAGCTATGCGGCCAACGCAGGCATTGAATGGATTCAGGATGGCAATGCGTTTGTGCTGCTCAGTGAGCGTGATGGCTGGCGACACGCCTATGTCATCTCGCGAGACGGCAAGAATCAGACGCAGCTGACAAAGCACGCCAGCGACATCATCATGCGTGGCCCGGTCGATGAGCCAGGGGGCTGGTTGTACTTCCTCGCGTCGCCGGAGAACGCCACTCAGCGCTACCTCTATCGCGTTCGACTGGATGGAACGGGCGATCCCGAACGAGTCACGCCGAAAGACCAGCCGGGCACTCACCGCTACGACTTCTCTCCCGATCGCAAGTTGGCCTTTCATACCTGTTCGACGTTCGACTCGCCGCCCGTGATCGACCTCGTGGAGCTTGCTGAACATCGCCCGGTGCGTGTGCTGGAAGACAATGCCGAGTGTCGCCGTCGAGTCAGCCCGCTGATCACTCAGCCCACCGAGTTCCTGAAGCTGGACATTGGAGACGGAGTCGAAATGGATGCCTGGATGATCAAACCACGCGACTTCGACTCGACGAAGAAGTACCCGGTCTTCGTCTTCGTCTATGGCGAGCCGCACGGTCAGACGGTCCTCGACGATTGGACCGGCGGCCAGAATCACTCGATGTTTCACCGGATGATTGCTGACTTCGGGTATCTCGTGGTTTCGATCGACGGTCGTGGAACACCCGCCCCGAAAGGAGCCGCCTGGCGACGAGCAGTCTTCGGAAGTCTCGGCCCGCTCTCGACGGAAGAGCAGGCAGCTGGTGTGCAGGAACTCGGGCGAACGCGATCGTTTGTGGATCTGTCTCGCGTGGGCATTTGGGGCTGGAGCGGCGGCGGCTCGAACACGCTGAACGCGATGTTCCGCAAGCCCGATGTGTATCACGTCGGCATCGCGGTCGCCCCGAAGCCGCAGCCGGATCTCTACAACGCCTGGTTCCAGGAGATCTTCATGCGGACTCCCGACGTAAACCCGGAAGGCTATCGCACGGCGGCAGCCATCAATTACGCCGCAGGCTTACGCGGAGACTTACTAATAGTGCATGGCACCGGAGAAACCAACACGCATCTTCAAATCACCGAAGGTCTTGTCGATCGACTGATCGAGCTCGGCAAACGCTTCGACTACATGGCCTACCCCAATCGCGACCACGGCCTGCGAGAAGGCACAGGGACCGCAGTTCACCTCCGCCTGTTGATAACCCGTTACTTGATTGAACACCTTCCCCCCGGCCCTCGGCCATAAAGGATCAGACGATGAATTCCCTCTCTCTGAAGTTTGGATTGGCCTGCCTCATCTCCCTTGGCCTCGCGCGGCCGCTGCAGGCACAGGTGGACTACCACGGCAACGACAGTCCGTGGGGGCAGCGCGCGACATCGGGGCCGGACGCAGACGTGCCCGGCTGGTTCTACAACCTTGGGATTACCGGTGTGCGTGCGCAACTGATCGCCGATCGTCCGCAGGCCTTGCTCATCAAGTACGTCTTTCCAAAGTCGCCGGCGGAGGGTCACGTCCAGATTGGAGACCTCATCGTCGGCGCGGGAGGCCAGATGTTCCAACATCCGCACCGGAACGGATACGGAGAAAACGTGTTTGGCGCCGACGGTCCCATCGTTGAACTGGCGCGCGTGCTGGAGGAGTGTCAGGGGAGCCACGGAAAGGGAATGCTCGCGCTGACACTCAAGCGTGACGGTGAGATGCAGGATGTCGTGCTGGATGTCGGTCAGAAGTACGGCACATTTGCCACGACTTATCCCCGCGCATGTGCGAAGTCGGACAAGATCCTCGCCGAGTTGCTGGAGTACATCGCCAAACATCAGGCAGAAGACGGCTCGTTCGGCGATCCGGTCCACAACACGTTCGCGCCGTTGGCGCTGTTGGCGAGCGGCGATGCGAAGTACCTGCCCGCCGTCGAACGCAATGTCCGATGGCACGGTCGTGAGACGCATCCGAACGACAGGCGATACGCCGATTTGATGAACTGGAGCTACATGAGTGCCGCGCTCGTGCTCAGCGAGTACCATCTGGCGACTGGCGAGAATTGGGTGCTGCCGGAGTTGCAGGAAGTTCACGATCATTTGGCGAAGGCCCAGTACCTCCACATGTCCCAGATCAATCCCAAGGCGAAGAAGTCGCACCCCGACTCCTTTCCGAAAGGCCCGAAGGATGCGCACGGCGGTTGGGGACACAACCCCGGCTTCGAGGGTTACGGCCCGATTGCCATGATCACTGGCCAGGGGGCTTTGGCGTATTCATTAATGCACCGCTGCGGGATCGAGATCGATCGCGAGAAGCACGACGCCGCTTACGAGTTCCTGAAAAAGGGCACGGGGGATAATGGCTACGTTTGGTACGGCGACCAGATCGGCGGACCTCCGGACGGCTGGGCCGACATGGGGCGAACCGGTGCCACGGGGATCGCCAACTTCCTCAGTCCCTATTCCGAACCAGTCTACCGAGAACGAGCGATGTCTCACGCGAAAGTGATCGGCCTGCATCCGCAGAGTTTCCCCGATACGCACGGTTCACCGCCGATGGGCATGGCCTACACGGCACTCGCCGCGAACATCGACCCCGACAGCTTTCGCCAGCTCATGGACGCCAACCGCTGGTGGTTCACGATGGCTCACTGCACCGACGGCAGCTTTTACTACCAACCTAATCGCGACAACGCGGGCTACGGGTCCGACTCGCGCATGACTGCCTCGTCCGTGGTGGCTTTCATCTTCACGATCCCCAGGCACAGTCTCGTGATCACCGGCAAGGGGAAGAAGGTGGTCGGCGGCAGGATGAAGGGGGTTATTCGCTGATTGACGAAGGTCTACTTCCCTTTTGAGTTGTGCCATTTTTGTTCATCGTTGCGGAACGTCGGGTACGTCTTTTGTTTATTCCCCGGCACGCCGTCCACCTTGCGTGGATGGCAGCCCCGTCAGCGTTTGTCGCCGGGGTTTCCCAGTGACCCCTTCAAACCGACAGCCCCTTTGATTCGTCCCAGATGCTGATCGGCGTTTTTCAATGAAACGTGTCGGAACAGCCACAGCAGGAACCCGTAAAACACGGCGTTCGCCAAATAGAACGGCCAATGGGGCGAGGGGATTCCAACAGCTGTCGGGGCTCCCGACTCAATCCCGCGAATCACAACGGTGGGGCTGAATATCCACAGGTATCGAGCACTGCCCGTTACCTCAACGTTGAATCCGTGCGCTAAGAGGTATTGGATGGCCACGGGCAATGTCAGCCAGACGACAATCAGACAAATGGACACCAAAGTCGCGCGAACCTGGGAGCGGATCTTCAGTCCCAACCACATAGAAAACCATGCCGTCAGCGGCAGGTAGATCAAAACAAAAATGCTTGACCAAAATACATAATCCCATCCGTAGCTGCTCTTGAACCACTTTTCGAACAGGAAGATGTTGAGAAACGGAACGCACAGCACGCAGATCAGTCGTCTGACACCTCGAAACTTCTGCAGAATGATGTTTCGTGCGGCAATTGGCGTTGTGAGCAGTACGTCCAGAGTCTGCCTTGATCGTTCGGACGAAACGAGGCCAGCGGCATGCATGGCGACCATGGCCGCCGATATTCCCCACAGCACATAGAGCAGCACGGACACTACTTCGGTCGATGTTCCGCCGATCTGCCCGCGGATTAACTGAAACGTCCACAACAATGGCAGTTCCAGCAACACCAGCACGCGGAACAGATAGCGAACGGTCCCCAGCGACTTCTTCGACGTTTCGCGCCACGCCACCGGCTGCGTGCCTGGCAGCAAGTCCACATCCTTTGTGAGCACAATACCGCCTGTCACATGGTTCATATCCGTGTAGATCCGGTCGAGGAGCCGGAAGAGTTCCAGCAGATAGTTTCGGGCCGGGACGAATGCTCTGGATTCAAGAAACACACGGGCCAGGAAGAGGAAAACACAGATCGATGCGATCATGATCATCGACCCGGCAACGGTTTCCTGCAGCGCGCGCGTCTCGGCCCATGCGAACACATTGGGCGCAAACATTCCTGGAATCATATAGCACAGCAGAAGGAAACAAAGATAGCTGGCGGCAAAAGCCTCGTATGTCGTGCGGAAGAAGGCCGAACAGGCAATGGAAAACGAACCGACCTGCAGACATGTGAGCGCCAACAGCAGAATGCCGGACCACATATGACTCGAAGTCACTCCACCGTTACTGAACGCGATGGCCATCAATGGAAACGAAATGAACAGGAAGGTGAACATCGGAATCAGTCGCCCGAACAACTTCTGGACGATAATCTGCCAGGGGGTCAGAGTTGTCAGCATCAACAGGCACAGACTGTCTTTCTCCTTCTCACTGCTGATGACGCTACAGACCGTCGCTGGCAGCAGCAGATAGATTCCCCAGAACTGCAATGTGACGAGTTGGTTGAACATCGGTCGTCCGCGCCCAAGCACGCTCGTCGTTTCGTCGGATGACAGATTCCCGTAGAACAGCACACACGTTGCGACAAACAGCAGCGCGGTATACCCGAATCGGATTACGTAGGTTCGCTTCCTCGCCGCCTGCTCGGTCAGCTCTTTCGCAAGCAAAGGAAATTTCCATTTGCGCGGCAGGTATCTCATGCCGTCCTGCCTTCAGTGAGCTTCATAAACGCGGTTTCCAGTTCCATGGCCTCCGGCTGGAACATTCTCATGCGGGCACCCAGCGCATACATCTGGTCCAGCAATTCTTCCGGCGGCAGGCGCTCGGCACGCACACGAATGGCCAGTCGGTCTGCGTGCACCTGGACTTCCTCGACGCCGGAAATTCGACCGATCTGATCGGTCAGCGTTTCGCTTCCATTGACCAGTTGCACGTGGATCAACTGCATCAATCCGAGTCGCCGGTAAATTTCTTCGAGCGACCCTTCGGTCACCATCTGTCCCGCTTCGATGATGCCGATTCTGGTACACAGCAGAGACAGTTCGTGCAGAATATGGCTGGAAATGATGATCGTCTTGCCCATCTCTTTCAGGGCGAGCAGCATTTCGCGCATTTCGATGCGTGCTCGAGGGTCCAAGCCGCTGGCCGGTTCGTCCAGCAGCAGCAAATCCGGATCGTGCAGTAACACGCGAGCCAGTCCCAGTCTCTGTTTCATGCCGCGTGACAATGCATCAACCGGTTCTCCTGCCTTTGCCGTCAAGTCGGTCAGTGCCAGTACGTCACCGACTGTTCGTTCGCGTTGAGAGGCCGGAATGTCGTAAGCCGCCGCGAAAAAATGCAGGTACTCATTTGCCGTAAGGTCCTCGTAAACTCCAAAAAAATCCGGCATGTAACCAATGCGTTTCCTGATTGCCAGGGGATCATCGGTCACACTGATCCCGCCGATCGTGACCAGGCCATAATCCGGTTTGATCAACGTCGACAGGACCTTGATCGTCGAAGTTTTCCCGGCTCCGTTCGGGCCGATGAATCCGAAGACTTCCCCCTTTGGAATATCGAACGAGATGCCGCGCACGGCATGCACGGCACCATATGTGACCCATAGATCTTTGATATGCACGAGCGCCATCACGAGCCTTTATGAAATAGCCGTCGGAACACGACGTAGTCATTCCCTTGCCGGGTGACGACCACCAGCAACAGTTGCCCTGCATCGTCCGGATCCAGAATAGACAGGTCTTCGAAATCGCCCGCGCCGTTCGGCGAGATCTGAGACACGATCGAGAATAATCCGACTGCCGGACGGACACACACTTTGCGAACCAGTTCCACCAGTCGCTTTTGCTTCGTATCCGGCGAGCCTGCCGTTGCGTTCGGATCCTGCTGGGCTTCGCCGTGCGTCAGTTCGAGAACCTGATTCTTTGTGAAGAGCAACACGGACGACTCAGGTAAAGCCGCTTGAATTCCGTCGTACAGCGATTTTTTCCATTCACCGTTTTCGACCAGTTCCGATGAATGCTGCCACGCCCAGCTGATGTCGTCCAAATCGAACTCGGGTATCGCACGCGCCGTCTGCAATGCCGTCTGACGACTCAATTTAGGGCTCCATTGTCGCATTTGCTGCCGAACCGTAAACAGGGTCGGCATGTTGCCCTGATAAAGCAGCGATTCGGAATCCTGTGGTTGGTCGGTCCTGTCGGCGGGCTCATCACCAAGGTCGGATGCACTCAGGCCACGTCCGGAATTCCCTTCGTTCGCTCCATTGCGGCGTTGGACGGAAACTGCCGCGAAGAGAGTCTGCTTCAGTTCTGTCGCAACTTCCTGCTGGGTGGCAGTGAATAACATTTCGAGACGACTATTGCGGATCACACGATTGGCCGTCGTCAGATCAACAAATTCCAGCGATGTTCGATAATCGGTCGATCCCAGATACGCATCGCCAAGCCATGTAGTAAACCCGGTGAATACGAGCGACACAACCGGCAACAGAACCCATGTGAACCTGCGACTTTTGAAATGGCCAAGCACATAGTAATCGACGGGCACAATCACGGTGAGAAATATCGCCAGAATGGCGACGACCACGCTTAATGGAATGCTCCGCACATCGTCTGGCAGCAGAATCGCTGTCAGCGAGTCCGTTTCGGTCAGGGGGACGTGCTGAAATGGACTTTACATCAATTGGGAATCGTCGAAGCCGGAGGCTTGCCAATCGCCCGACTGGTCGAACTCCGATCCCAACAGCCGCTTTGACAATTGCTGCGAGGTGCCGGTGTCACGAAACTCGGACTGCATTTCGCTCCGAACTTTCCACAAATACGCCGCCGCTTCTTTTAGATCCGTTACGGTATCGACTTGTTTGTCCGCCTGAAGAATTACCGAACGTCCCAGCCCTGTGCGGTACATGCGCAATCTATCACCACGATCATTGATACCCCCCGGAGGAATTTTGTCAGGGCTAATCAGCATTCCTGGATCGTTGTCTGGAAGTCCGGCGATCCGATTCAGGAACTTTGTCTGTGCAGCCGAATTTGTGCCGTCAACGATTACGAACAGGCTACCCCCTGCCTCAACCCAAGCGCCGATTGCGTCGAGTTGATCCTGATTTAACACTTTGAATCCCGGACTTGTCAGTGCCAGCACGTCGAACGAAAAGAGACCCAACCCGCTCGCACGCAGATCTTCGGGCGTGATCTGCGACGGGATACTTATGAGTTGACTGCCAGGGATTTCGTTCTCCCCTAACTGATCAAGTCGCAGAGACTGCCCGAGTTCGGCGCTTCCCGCGACGTGAGCATTCTCCTGCGGCACTACAACTCCAATCACAAAGGAACGCCGCCAATTCACGGGAACTCGCAATTCGAAACTGCCCAGATCATAGTCTGACGTATCTGTCAGGAAGCGGGCACGCACCGTCAATGCCGACAGGTCTCTGGACAGCGACATCGGAGGCAGGATCGTGCGCGAATGCCTGTCGCCAGCTAATAACGCCACCTCACTTCCAACGTCACGGTGAAGCAGCTTTTTGCCATCGTAGCAAGTCAGTTCGAGCCGACCTTCCAGCAGCTCGGGCGATGCCCAGTCGAGGTGGACATTCAGCGACAGCGGCGCATCAGATCGGATATTAGAGGTCACCGTCGAAAGTTTCAGCCTGAGCCGTCCCGCAGCGTTAGCCTGCGATACACTCAGCAGGATGACGATGACCCACCGCAGGCTTCTGAAAAGGCCGGAAGTGTTCATGGCGACTTTGACTCAGCCACATGTCCGTCGATTGAGCCGCGGCCCGCCGTCGATGTTGATTCGTCGTAACTTGTCGGACGGCGAATACTCTGGGGAGGAATGAAACCGGGTACAATGGCCTTCATCGCGAGAATCAGGCTGATGCCGAAAAGGACCGGCCCTGCCGCATTGGACAACTGAAACAACTGAGTTCCGGAGAAACCGTCTCCAGCTGCTCCCAGGGGCGACACAAGGCTCATCAGGAGGGACGCCGTACTGGGAACAATAATGGACAAAGCAAAGCAAACGTAGGCACCACGATACGATGAGACGACCCTGATCCGCTCCGGCCTTAAAATGGGGACGGCAAGGAGAAACGCCAGAAAAACGACCTGCAGCCAACCGCCCGACTGCAGCCATCCGCCACCGCCGCCGAGCATTTGCATCATCCACAGTTCTTCCCGACCCATAAGAATCCCCTTCGACAGAGTTCTATGTTCAGCCACCAGGCGCATGTTGACATCATTCGTCGGTTCTGTCGAACGAGTGGTGTTCGTGCGGCTGAAGATGGCACAATCGTTTCACCGCGCGGGCAACGCCACGCACATTGTATTTCAAATTTCAAATTTCAAATACGAGCAATCGCAGCCCGCTGCGTACGCGGCTAAGGACCGCTCAAGAAATAACTGTCTCTTTTTATACCCCTCACCCTGCCCTCTCCCCTTCCAGGGGAGAGGAGGATGCGGTCAATTATTTCTCGAACGGTCCTAAACGAGTCAATGCCAACCGAGCTCAACGACGCATCCCTCTGTCCTGGCCGCGCGGAGTATAGATTGTCCCATGTCGTCCTGCTCAACATCGCCTCTGAATGTTTCCGTTCAACCATCGAGCGTTGGGGTTCAGGGCGATCCCGCGCTAGATTAATGGCACTGGATAAACGCGATCGTGACATGCGCTAAAGCCAGAAACTCACAAGTTGCACGACAAAAATCATTACGCCCACGATGCCTTTGGCCAGCATTCCAATCATGCGGCCGGACATGGCGGCGGTACCGATTTCCGTGCGAAGTGTGGACTCGGTGCCTTTCCAGGCTTCTCCGAGCCAGGCTCCGGCGAAGGCACCGATCGCGGCCCCCAGAATTGCTCCGATCACGCTGCCGACGATGGGGATTGGAATGAGGAACGTTCCAGCAATGCTGCAGACGAAAGACATGCCGATCGAAATCACCATCGCGCGGCGACTGGCACCTTTCTTAGCCGCTTTGGCAGACCCCAGCCCGAGTTCCAGACCTTCGCCCAGCCCAGCCAGTGCGACGCAGATGATGACGACCATCCATGTCGGGCCATGTCCAAAATCGGATACCATAAGGAAGATGCAGAGCAATCCCGTCATGAACCAGTTGCCCGGCAGCAGAAACAGATTGCTCAGCAAAGCAACTGAATTCAATGCGATCAGCAAACTGACGCACAGCCAGTAATTCATCAAAAAAACCTAAGCACTGGGACAGAAATAAGTGGGGCACGATTTCATCGTGCCGAGCACGTTAAAAAACGTGCTCCACGTCCCGACGATGACAGTTATCTCTGCGCCGGCCCTAAGGCTGAGCGGTCGCTTGCAACAGCTCGCCAGCCTGCTGACAGACGTCTGAAGCGAAGAAATTCTGTTTTACCTGGCCAATCACAGCGACCAGCGTGACACGATTCTCCGCATCGATCTGCGGCCAGAGGTCGGCTACGGCTTTCAGACAATTGCGGGCGATTTGAGATTCTTCAATCTGATGCCGTACGTCTGCCTGTTGAATCTCTTCGGGAGTTGTTTCGTTCTGAGCGTTGGGATCAGGTTTATGCTCAAACGGCGTCAGCGAGGTTGTCAGAAGCTGAATCAATGTCGGAACACCATCCACGGAACCATTGCGAGCCAGACCGATCGCGGCATTGGCCCGCGCCTGGCGATTACCATCCGTCAGCATCACGTGAAGCTGATCCAGTGAATCAGGCCCACTGACGTTCGCTAACGCATATCCCGCAAGATGTCGGACAACCGGTTCCGGATCCTGAGCCGAACGTCGAAGTTGTTCGAGTACAGCGGCGTTGGAAATTGTCGGAGCAGTCAGCGGCAAGTTGCGTTGCGCGAGCGGTGGAGCATTGGTGCCCGCAGCGACTGCGGCGGTGTATCCCGTCACTTCGTCGAAGTGACGACCTGCAATCAACACGATCGACATCAGCGAACTCTTGCGGACGATGATGTCGTGAGTATCCTTCATGCCCTCAGCGAGTACCGGCAGCGTTCTGGCATCTGCGTCGAGGGCTCCCAGAGTGCGAGCTAGAAACTCCTGATGCCTGACGTCTTCGTCTGTAGTGCTGGTTGAGGCCAATGATTCGCTTAGCAACTTTGTCAGGGAATCCACTACGACCGGATTTTTTGCCAGAGGCTCATGGTCCTTCGGCGGAGAGATTTCTTCATTACGCAGCAATTGGGCCAACCTCTCTGCTGCAGGCCAGCGGCGGAGTTCATTGCTACTGGCAAGTTCAACGGTCAGTTGTTTCCAGTCGTTGTCGGCGTCGGCCAGCTTCCCGAAAAGCCCTATGACGGCGGCCACGGCCAATACGATCAGTGCCGGAATCAGGAACAGCTGGACAATAAATCCTGCCGAAGGCGGCGTCACGGGCGGCAACTCCTCGGGGCGAAATTCAGCGGATTCCAGGATCGATGGATCAGATTTGGACGCCATTCGCTGTCTCCGAAAATGCTGCTAGTGGAAATGTGGCCTGACCCTATTCCGGCAAGCGCGGGGGAAATTGCGGTGTTTTGGTGTAGCCGGATTCGTGAGAATTTGGGCGGTAAGGACCGTTCGAGAAATAATTGACCGCATTCTCCTCTCCCCTCCGATGGGGAGAGGGCGGGGTGAGGGGTATAAAAGAGACAGTTATTTCTCGAGCGGTCCTAAATCGCCCCGGGTCGGAATTCTCGCGAATCCAACGATAACTCAATCCCAACCGCTCAAATTGTATGTGCGATGCCACAGAAATGCAGGCGTTAGCAGAAAACCCCGGCAATCGAGAAACCCGCAGAACACGAAAACATCCCACAGTACGCTGTCTATCTATTCTATCGCCGATTCTCTGCAAGTGTTGAGAATCCTAAAACAGCGTCGGTAGGGTATGCCTGGTTGATTTGCGAGACGAATTGGCTTCCCTATCATCCCCGAGTTGTCGGCGAGCTGAATCGAATGAAAGCCCGGAAAGCGGGTTCATCCTAACTGCGGCACGCAGTCTGGACTCGATGGCGGCATTTATCCAATTTCGAATTGAAATTTTCCGGAGATGAACGAAGGATGTCTGAACAGAAGGCGACAAACGTTACATGGCATGCACACAACATCACGCGGGAAGACCGTCAGAAGCTGAACGGACACCGCGGAGCGGTGCTTTGGTTCACAGGACTCAGCGGCTGTGGCAAAAGCACGATCGCGAACGCGGTGGATCAGATGCTTCACGAGCGGGGGGTGCATACCTTTGTGCTGGATGGCGACAACATCCGCATGGGGCTGAACAAGAATCTTGGTTTTACACCGGAAGACCGGACCGAAAATATCCGCCGCATTGGTGAAGTGGCTAAATTGTTCGCCGACGGCGCGACGATCGTATCGACCGCCTTCATTTCACCGTATAAGGCTGATCGCGATCTAGTTCGTGGCCTCATGGCACCCGGCGAGTTTATCGAGATCATGGTAGAAGCCAGTCTCGAGACCTGCGAAGCGCGTGACCCCAAGGGGCTGTACAAAAAAGCACGTGCGGGCGAAATCAAGAATTTCACCGGTATCAGCGCTCCCTATGAGGCACCTGAAAAAGCGGAAATCACATTGGATTCCGACAATAAGGGCATTGAAGAACTCGCGAAGGAAGTCATCGCTTACCTCACCACAGCAGGAATTCTGCAGTAGCGCGAGCTGATCCCAAACGAAATGCGTGGCCTTTCAGGAAGGAAGAGCCGCGACCTACCTCTGTTCTGAAAGGATGCTGCGGATGATTTCCGTGAGTGCAATGGTATTGCTTTCTGTTTCTGTATCGCTGGCTGCGATCGACTCGATGACTGGAGACTCGAATAACTCTGAATTGTCAAAGGTTGTCACGGAGACCAATGACGCATCGTCCGGAAAATGGCTGGATTCGTTCGACGAGGCAAAAAGGCTATCGAGCGAAAAAGATGTTCCCATCATTCTGCACTTTGAGGCCGTGTGGTGCGGTGCGTGCCGACAGATGGATTCTGCAGTGCTTGGTCAACCGGACGTGGTGAAGCACCTGGGCACGACTGTGATTGGCGTGCGGATCGACGCGGATCGTGACCCGGAACTCATTCGCAAGTACGCCATTTCATCCTTGCCCACGGAAGTGGTCATAGGATCCGACGGCCTCGAACTCGCACGGTACGTCGGCGGTGCCACGCTGTCAGAGTATACGGCTCGCCTTGGTGATTCAGCCATCAGCAGCGAAACTGATCCGAACGCAGTTCCGACTCCTGAGATGGACAATAGTCTGCGTCGCTGCCTGCTCGTCATGCGGGATGGCAAAGTTGTCGGGCTTGGTGGATTTTGTCCGGTGGCGATGATCCGTGATAAGAAATGGCTGAAGGGCAATGAAGAATTCGTTGGTTCCTTTGACGGCGTTGATTATTTTTTCCAATCGGCTGCAGAACGAGAAGTCTTCCTTGCCAGTCCCAAACAGTTTGTCCCTGGCCTGCACGGCTGCGACCCCGTGGAATTGCAGCGTGAACGCCGCGCAGAGACCGGTGCCATTGAGCTGGGTGCATTTTACAAAGGCCGGGTCTTCTTCTTCACCACGCCGTTCAATCGCAGTCTTTTCAAAAGCAATCCCGCCTGGTACGCCGAAGGTGTGTCAGCGGACGGAATCCAGAATCCGGAACAGTTTCCGTTCCTGAAATCCATGAATCTGAATTAGTGCTTTGTCACTGATCGATTGAGGCGTGGCCGGGGTTTGGAGGGCGCTAGCCTGGGCCGTTAAAAATTTGCTATTGTGGAGGGTATACTTCACTTTTGAATTGTGCCATTTTTGTTCGTCGTTGCGAAGCGTCGGGTACGACTGTCTGGTATTCCCCGGCACGCCATCCACCTTGCGTGGATGGAAGCCCCGTCTGGCCACCAGACGCGGCGTCGATTCCACATTGCTGCACGCCACCGAGCTTGCCTCGGTGGTAGCATCGTTTGGTTCAGCAACGTGCCGAGCAGCCAGATTCGCTTCCACCTGGGCAAGCCAGAGTGGAAAGCGGTGTGATGGGAATCGCGCCCCGATCTGGTTTCCAAATTTGGCTTCCACCTGGACGAGCCAGGGTGGAAAGCCGCAATATGCAAAGCCGATGCATGATAGAATCCCCGCTGATCACACGGGCCGCTCAAATCCTGCATCTTGAAAACCGGGCAACAACCCCAGATTTTTAACAGCCCAGCACAGTGCCACTTTGCCCCCTCTCCCCCGATTTGTTTGCGGAGATTGCGTGGTTTTTCTTTGCAGTGTGGTCGCAAACAAATCAACGATCCGCCGCCGGGCTAAGATTCATCGTCGGACCTCTACATCATGGGCAAAAAGATGTTGGGCAAAAAAATGGCTGCTATTTTTCTGCCCATCCATTTTTCTGCCCCGAACGTCCTCGCTCCTGCAACGTCGTATTGACGGTGGCGTACGCGCGAATTCCTCTGCTTAGCTTTGCAGCGGGCCATTGAAACAAATTGGGGTGAGGGGGCTTTTTTCGCAAGTTGACATGCTGGACAGGCCCCTCATCCGGCCTGTCGGCCACCTTCTCCCCCGATTTCGGGGGAGAAGGGAACGTGGAATGACGCAACGTTAATCTGAACCATATCTTATGGCGAATCGGACTCTCAAAGTGGCACTGTCCAACTAATTCCGACTTGCCCCGTCACTGGCTGCCGGATCAAAACCTTCCGCTGTCTGCGGCGGCTTTGAATTGTTCATTTTATCAACCAATGCGTTGCGGATTTCCTGAGCACGCTGAAGATCTGTTTTTGCGTCCTCTTCCTGTCCGGCTTCGCGGCGTTCGTCGGCTCGTTTTTCGTACGCGACGGCGACCTGTTCGTCAAAACGTCCGGCTGCTTCAAAGTCGCTGACCGCGTTGTCAAAATTCTCCAGACGCAACCACAGATCGCCCCGGATGGAATACGCTTCCTGAGACGATCGAACAACAATGGATTCATCACAATCCAGCATCGCTTTCTGCAGGTCACCGGTCGCCATCCATGCGGAAGCTCGTCCTGTCAATGCGTCCCCGTTGCCCGGATTAACGATCAAGGCTCGAGTGAAATCCTGAATGGCTGCACCATACTGGCTTCCGTTCATCAGATGTTTACCGCGCACAATCCATGCCGCAGGATTACGTGCGTTCCGGGAGGCTTGCTGAGTCAGTTGGCTCAATTGCTCCAGCCATGCGAGTTTCGCACCCTCCTTCTGCGCGTCAGCAAAACGATTCAACTTCAGCAGGGCCGCGCGACGGTGGCCCAGCCAGCGCTTGTCCATAGGTTCCAGCTCGGAGGCACGCGAGAATGCTTTCAGAGCATCTTCGTACTTTTCCTGCTGCATGTAGACCAAACCGCAGTTATTCCAGGCTGTGACGTAGGAGTCCTGAATCCGCAATGCCTGCTGCAGGTCGGACAAAGCTGGTTCGTATTGCTCTAGTTTAAGCCGTGCGAAGCCACGATTGTTCCATGCGTCGGCGAATTTACGATCGCCATCAATGGCCTTTGAAAAATCCACTTCCGCAGATTTGTAGTCCTGCCTCGTGAGCGCCATCAGCCCGCGGTTGTTGAGCGCAGCGGCATGAGAGGGATTGAGCTGTATGGCCTTCTCGAAGTCCGCGATCGCTTCCCTGGAAAGCCCCTGAGACATCAGGAAGTAGCCGCGATAGTTATAACTGTCGGCATTGTCCGGTGCGAGTCGTACGGCGGTACTGAAATCGACTCGAGCATTCGCGTTTTCGCCCTGCAGGCAATACACATCAGCTCGCATGCGGAACAGACTTGCGTCTTCCGCCGACATACCAATTGCCTGACTCAGCGCTTCCACCGCGACCCCGTGCTGGCCGCCAACCACGGCAGTATTCGCTTTTTGCAGCAGCTGTCGCACCGCATCCGGGTACTGGGACAGTGTTTTTTTGACGGTACTTCCGGACACCTGCGGCGTGGCGGTCTGATTGCTGGAAATCGACAGAGGAATGCCTGCCGATGCGGTCACCGGGGCCTTGTTTTCTGACCCGCAACCCGTGGCGAGCAACATTGATCCCAAGGCAATTATGACACGACGCATCTCTTCGCTCCATCGAACATTTCAGAAATCGGGCCGATTCCAGCAGCCCTTTCACTTCACTGTGGTGCTTGTAGTCGCGATAAGTTCCCGGTGTCAATCTGAGTTGAGTGAAAGTCGGCACTCTGGGCGAGACAGTAAGCCTTGCTGCGGACGAACCTGGTGCGCAATTCGGCAGAAAACGACAGTAACATTCTCGCCAGAGTGCAGGTGAAAGTCTGTGCTCACGCCTATACTTGACTCAGCCGCAGTGCGTTAGCACCCGGTTTTCCAGGCAATTTTTAATAAGCGGACGCTCATGCGTACCGGCTGATCATAGAAAACAAGTGCGATTCGACTCACTCCGCTCACCAGTCTCATTTCTGGCCGCGCGAAGTAATACTTCCTTCTGATCGGAACCATACACATGAGACTGAGAGCATCTTCATTTGTCAGATTTTTCGTCGCCATCTCCACCGCCGCCTGTGTCGTGACTCCGGCGGGTGGTTTCTTTGATGAAACGACGAAGCAGGCAGCCACGGACGACAAAGAATTACAGGTTGACAAGCTCAACGCTGAGCTCATCAAATCGCTCACGAAACAGCTCAAGCAGAAAGAACGGATTGATCCCAGCGCCGCCGATGCTGTGGACCAGTATTCAGCACGCGGCGACGTGTTCATGTTTCTTGGAGAATTCGAAAAGGCGGAAGCAGATTATCTCACCATGGTGAAAATGAAACCGGACCTTGATGCGTCGCACTGGCGACTCGGGATCGCGATGTTTTTCGCGAAGCATCCGGAAGAGGCAGCCGCCCAATTCGACAAATACAATTCCTTTGACAACATTGACCGGGAAAACGGAATCTGGCGGTATCTTTCGCACTACCGCGCGTTTGGTAAGGTAGAAGCCCGACGGCAGTTGCTGCGATACGAAAAAGACGACCGGCCTCCGTTCAAAGAAGTGTATCGACTTTTTGACGGAAGCCTGACACCAGAAGAAGTGCTGAAGGCTGTTCCAGATGATCCTGCTGCTGCCGCGCGCGACTCTCGATTATTTTACAGTCATCTGTATATCGGCCTGAATCAGGTTGTCGAAGGCAACACGGACGATGCAAGAATATCCTTGCGGACAGCGACTCTGAATCCATGGCCAAAGAAGGCCGGATACGGCCCTGACTT
>CAMAVB010000130.1 GCA_945861465.1 Candidatus Kuenenia stuttgartensis | reverse complement strand
ACCTTGTGAGTCGTTGTTCGAAATCGCGAATAGACGTACTCGCCGCACGAAGCGTCGCAGTGACCGCATGTCAGCAACGCGACCACCGCCGACACTGCAAGAACGGCAGTGCGGATGAAAGTGAATCGCATTGTGACGGTTTTGGCCATGTTTCGAATTGAAAAGTATTCCCGTGTCAGATTTTGGTTTTGGGGCAGGTCCGGCCTGCAGATTCGTTCCCAATCCGTTGGCGTGACAATTCAACGTTACAAGCATGGCTCGCCAGTTTGTGAACCTGCGCCGTAGGTAGGGTGGGACAAGCGACAGCGCCGGCCCACCGTTCATTTGATCTGGTGGGCCTGCGCTCCGCTGGTCCCACCCTACAAACTCCCAAATTGGCCAGCCGTGCCATTCCCAACCCACTACATCCTACGACGGATGACCCGATTTCCGCCAGTTCCAAATTCCTGCTTCCGGAGCATTTTGCTCCAAAAGTCCTGATTCGCTACGCTACGCCTATGAACGAATTCCCAGTTATCAGTGTCACGGAGCTTGTCACCGCCTTCAAGGAGGTTGTCGAAACCGCATTGCCGCCTTGCAGTGTCGAGGGGGAAATCTCGAATTGCCGCATGAGTCCCGCCGGGCATTGTTACCTGACGCTCAAGGACGAAACGTCCGAGATCAGTGCTGTTATCTGGCGGAGTGCGGCGGCGCGGATCAAATTTGTGCCGAAGGATGGGATGAACGTTCTGGCGACCGGTTCACTGCAGGTCTATGTCGCTCGCGGAACCTGCCAGTTTGTGATCACGAAACTGATGCCACAGGGCGTCGGAGCGCTTGAAATGGCGTTTCGCCAGCTTCGCGACAAGCTGGCGGCCGAAGGACTCTTTGAAGAATCCCGAAAACGGTCGATTCCGCGGATCCCCAAACGCATCGCGTTGGTTACCAGTCCGTCGAGCGCCGCGGTTCGCGACATGATTCAGGTGATCACACGTCGTTGGCCGGCTGCGAGAATCATCGTGGTGCCCGTTCGCGTTCAGGGCGAAGGGGCGGCTGAAGACATCGTGAAGGCGTTGCGGAACGTGCATCGTATTTCAGACGTGGATGTCGTGATCGCCGGACGCGGCGGCGGAAGTCTGGAAGATATGTGGTGCTTCAATGAAGAAAAAGTCGCCCGCGCGATCGCGGCCTGTCGCGTACCGGTGATCAGTGCCGTCGGACATGAGATCGATGTTTCCATCGCCGATCTTGTCGCCGACCGTCGCGCGTTGACACCCAGCGAAGCCGGTGAATTTGTGGTGCCGAGTGTTCAGGAACTCAAAGACACTCTGCAACAGACCGCGCAGCGAATGCGGCAGGTGCTTCGCAACGGCGTGGAACGTGTTCGACTGCAGTTGAGCGCGATTGAAGCTCGATCCGTATTGCAGCGCCCCATGACGCTCGTCGATCAGCGCCGAATGGCATGCGACGAACTGGGCCAACGAGTCGTCACAGCGATGAAATTGTTCGTCGAACGCCGCCAGCAAACCGTCGCCCGAACGGCCGCCTCACTGCACGCGTTAAGTCCATTACAGGTCCTTTCCCGAGGCTTTTCGCTGACTCAAACGACCGATGGTCAGGTTCTGCGAGACGCCGACCAGGTATCAACCGGCGACCTGCTGGTCACACGGCTGGAAAACGGTGTTGTGCATTCCACAGTGAACTGAATGTTGTGCTTCGTAGGATGGACATTCATGTCCGTCGTAGTGACCGAGAGATGTTTTCGAAGTGAAGTTCTTTGGGATTTTCTGCCGGAAAGGACTGTGCTTTGTAGGTCCTTTCTGCCGGAAAGGACTGTGTTTTGTAGGTCCTTTCTGCCGGAAAGGACTGTGTTTTGTAGGTCCTTTCTGCCGGAAAGGACTTTCGCCGCAAGGCGAACCGCCGTGGGACGAACATCCGCACCACGTCGCCGCGTGGCCCTTACTTTCCACCTCGTCTGGTCGCTGGTCGCGGCAAGCCGCGAAGTCCTCCTCGGCAAGGAGGACCTACCGAAATCCGCGACACCACACACTATCGACAGTCTCCCGCTGCCGCGTCTTGACACAACGCACATCGGCGTTTAACTTTCGGCCCGATATGCCCCAGAAGGGCTTCTGGGAAATTGGTTTCTCCCCTTTGTGAAAGCTCTCTGCAATGATTCAAAGACTACTCGCATCCGTTGTGGTGCTCGCGCTCGCCGCTGGTCAGGCTGACGCTGGCCTGCTGTCTCTGAACTTCCACAGTCAAACCATGGGCAGTACCCTGGGTGGCGCTCCCATCCCCGACGGATTGGACTTTGACGTCCATGCGATTTTCCTGGATGACTTCGATTTTCAATCGGATCCTGGAATCGGCCTTTTTCTTGTGACTCAGATTGACGTCAAGATTACCGGGATACCGATTCCCGTGATCTTTTCTCTCTTTGATTATGGTGCCTATGTTTTTGATCCTTCTTTAGCACTTGGATATGTGCCAGCCCTCGCTGCGGTTGGCGGCGGCGGTGCTTTGGCTCCCGCTTATTCAGCGGCGACACCCCCGATTTCTGGCGACGCTCCCACCACAACCGTTTTTTCGGACTATCTGGGGAGTGTTGAGACGGCGATTTTCTTTCCGACAATCTTCGGCGATCTCATACTGGATTATGGAACCAATCCCGTCGAAGCCTCTATTACCGCAGTGCCCGAGCCCTCGACACTTTCCATGTGCGCAATCCTGGTGGGTTTGGTGGGGCTGACGTCGGTTCGCCGCCGCCGGAAGGCAGGACGTGCAGCGGCGTAGGATGGACATTCATGTCCGTCGTCTGGCCAAGAGGCGGTATCAAAGCGAAGATTGTTGTGACGCAGCTGTCTCGCGACAGTTGCCAGTTTTCCGGTGAATCTCGGACATGAATGTCCAAGGTACCTACGTGCAAAGGCGAATGCGGTTCCGGGCCAAAGGCCCATCCATTCAAATCGCCTGGGCCAAAGCGATGAGCGTCGGCCCAGGAATCATAACGAACACCAGTCATGTTGAGGCCCAACGGGTCGGACATTCGGTCGATGATCGAACGCGGAGATTCGAACGGTTGGCCCGGTGGGCCGTGGTGATCTGTTGGGGTCCATTGACCTGGCCCGCCGCTTCGCTTTGGGCCAGGCTATGCGAACGAATGGGCCTTTGGCCCGAAACAATGTAGCCGTCTCGCACCGCGGAGACGATGCTTCGTTCCATCGCGTGCGCCAATGCGAACTCGGACGGTGCCGGTGGCAACACGAGCGGGACCAGCGATGTCGATGTGCTCGAACGCCTTGCCCATGTATTTGGATTCGTCTTTCATGCGAAAGACGTTTAGGACTGAGACTGAAACAAGTGGGGCACGATTCCATCGTGCCGGGCACGTTAAAAACGTGCCCCACGTCCAGAAGACGACAGTTATTTCTGCGCCGGTCCTCAAGGATCGGTCTCGGCAGGAAGCTGGCGCAGTCCGCGTGGGAAAAGGTGCTGGCTTTCGGGGACGAATCCTGCTTCCGAACTGAAGTACATGTAGTGCGTGATTTTCATGGTGTCGGCATCGATATCAATCACGTTGAAACTGTTTTTTTCACGCTCACGGCCTCGACCTCGCCGAGACGTTGAAGTGCCGGACTGGACGATGACAATTCCACGTTCGCGGTGTACACCTGGATAGATATCGAGGGTGTTGCCGATGTAGGCCCGGTGCAGATGACCGCCCAGAATCATGTCCACCTTGTCTTCCACAAATCGAATGACAGCACGCTTGGCCTGCGGCATGCTTCGGTCATTGAGAGTGTCGGGTGCCGGGGCGAAGTGATGGTGTGACACGACAATCCTCGCAGCGCCGACCGGGGCTTCGGCAAAGATCTTTTCGGTCGCCTCAAGTTGCCACGAAAAGATTTGACCATTGCTGATGGCGGACTTGGGAGCTGTTGAGTCAAGGCCGACGATGATTGCGTGTTCCAGGAAGAGAACAGGATTCAGTTCCGTGGAGATGAATTCTTTGTAAAGTCCATGCGGATTGAAGAATCGTTCCTTCAATCGGTAAAGTGGCACATCGTGATTTCCGGGGACGTAAAGCCTTGGGACGTTCGGCAACCGTCTCAGAAACTCCTGCGCCTGTTCAAACTGGTCTCGTTTTGCCCGCTGGGTGAAGTCGCCGCTCACAACAATTGCATCCGCGTTGAGTTTCGGCGCGATCTTCACAACTGCGTCGCCCACTTCCGGAAGATACGGTGGTCCGAAATGAAGATCGGAAAGGTGCAGGATTCGGATGAGAGGTCGAGGTCGCAGCATTGTAAATTCGTTTCGACAAAGGTCAGTTGCCGTAAATCGAGTTGCACACTTCGTGCCATAGTGAGGCAATCCCAAAATTACTGACTCAAACGAGATTCTATGGGCTGAATGTTTAAATCACGAGTAACACAGCGCGAGCGTCGCCCGCAACCCAAAGTAAGGACCGGCGCAGAAATCACTGTCGTCTTTTGGACGTGGGGCACGTTTATAACGTGCCCGGCACGATGGAATCGTGCCCCACTTATTTCTGTCTCAGTCCTAACCATCACGCTCCGCCGTGATAAGCATTTGTCAATTGACGTTCATCAACCAAGACAGAATTCCACGATTTCCCCCTGCATGGGCTGAACGACAGTCAGCGCCGGGGCTTCATTCAGGTGGCCCATTTCGAGGCTCGTCACGGCGGAGCGTGACGGCTACTTTGCCGAGACATCCGCTATGCAAACTCCTGCCAGACGTCTCCGATTGCCGATCCTGATCATCATCTTGATGGCGATCATGGCAATCCTGGCGTCACGCTACGCATCACTGGATTGGTTCGTGCAGAACGAACGGTGGCTACGGTCCGCAATCGAGGCGAATCCTTTCAAATCCTGCATCATCGTTTTTTTTGTCTATCTTGTTCTGTCACTGATTCCCGGAATTGCAGGCAAATCAATTGTGCTGGGCTGGCTGTTTGGGCTGTTTTTCGGCGTGATGATCGTCAACATGGCGCTGGTGGCAGCAGCATTGACGACCTTTCTCTTATGCCGACATTATCTGCGATCCGTGGTTGAGGCCCGCTTCGGACCATATCTGCTGCCAATTCAGCGGCGAATGAAAGATGATGGGGCGCTGTATTTGTTGACTTTGCGGCTCGCCCATGCACCGTTCAGCATCATGAATTATGCCGCCGGAGCTGGAACGGAAGTTCCTTTCCGGACGTTCTGGTGGACCACTCAGCTGGGATTGCTGCCTGGTAACATCGTCTTTGTCTTTGCCGGTACGCGATTACCAGGTCTGAAGATCCTTGTACAGCGAGGTCCCATTTCATTACTCGATGGACCAATGATCGCCGCCTTGATTGCGACGGTTTTTTTGCCGTGGCTCGCGCGAAAAATGATCCAGCGTTCGTCACGGCCGCGAAATACGGAACAGCAGTTGCCAGACCAGGAAGCTGATGATCGGGCTGGAAAGGAAACATGATGGAAAAAATCAACACGCACCTGCTGTGGTTGCTGATTGGCACGTTCACTGCGCTGTGCGGCGGCACAATTGTGCGGATTGTCGCGCTCCGGAAGGCCGATCCGGAGCTGGCAAAAAAAAGAATGGGCAGTTTGAAGGTTTGGTGGACGCTGGCCATATTGCTAACGCTGGCCGCCGTGTTTCAGCGTCCCGGTGCTGCTGTCCTGCTCGCCGCCGCCAGTTTTCTGGGGGTCAGAGAGTTTCTGAAACTCATTGGAAAGCAGCACATCGGGAAAGCTGCGGTAATTGTGGCCTTTGTGTCGATTCCGCTCCAGTACGCTCTGATTGTGCTGGGTCTTGAAAGTGAAGCGAAGTTCGTTCTGCCGGTCGGCATGCTGATGCTGTTGAGTACAGTGCGATTGCTCAACGGGGAAACGCAGGGATTTATTCGTACGACAGCCGGTGTTTACTGGGGCGTGATGCTGCTGGTCTATTGTTTGTCGCATGCTGCGTTGCTTTTCGAACTTGCGGCGGATCATATGCCTGCTGTCGGGGCGTCTGGCTGGTTTCTGTTCGTCGTGATTATCACGGAGATGGACGACATTGCGCAGGCACTGGTCGGCCGTGCGATCGGACGTCGAAAGATCACACCCACGATTTCTCCGAATAAAACATGGGAAGGATTTTTGGGAGGCGTCATCACTTCGGTCGGCCTGTCTATACTACTGGCACCATTGTTGACGTCGTTCCCGCCCGCTTCGACGTTTCGTGGTTTGCTATTGTCCGCCGGATCGGGACTCCTGATCGTGACTGCTGGATTTTTTGGGGACATCAATATGTCTGCGGTCAAGCGTGATGTGGGCGTGAAAGACGGAAGTTCAATCCTTCCCGGGATGGGTGGAATAATCGATCGTGTGGACAGCCTGACATTCACGGCTCCTGCGTTCTACTACTTTTTGTGTTTAGTTCTCTGACAGAACGACCTCCAGGAGACTGAGATTCACAATATAAAAGAACTACCTGACAGTTCTGCGGATTCAACAACGCCACCGGCCGCAGTTGATGAGCCGCAGCCATATCGAGATCGTTACTTAACGATTCCAAATATTATTTGCTTCGCCCGATTTCTTGGCTCTTTCGTGATCCTGTGGTTTGCGTTCATCGGGAATGCGACTGTGTTTACGATCGGATTTGTCGTTTTGAGTCTTTCGGACACGGTGGACGGCAGGCTTGCCAGATGGCTCAATCAGCGGTCGGTCTTCGGTGCGCGACTCGACAGCGCGTCAGATGCGATGCTCTACGGCTGTCTGGCGATCGGCAGTTTGATGCTGAAATGGAAGCAGCTGCAGCCGGAAATCGTCTGGTTCATCGTGCCGCTTGTCAGCTATGCCATGACCACTGGTTACGGGCTCTGGAAATATGGACGCATTCCAAGCTACCACACGTACGGCGCAAAGTACTCCCAATGGCTGGTGCTGGGAGGAGCCATCGCGATGCTGCTGGACTGGTCGATGTGGCCAATGCGAGTTGCCAGTATCGCGGTGACGTTGACCAACATCGAGGCGACAGCAATCAGTTTTGTCCTGCCAACCTGGAGGGCAGACGTGCTGACACTGCTGCATGTGCTTCCGAAACGGCAGAAAGTGGACTAATGACTGAGTTCAGCTTGCCAGGAATTGAGCACGGCTGGCCAGTCAGTGAATTCGTAGGGTGGGACCAGCGGAGCGCAGGCCCACCACATCGGAGAAATGGTGGGCCGGCGCTGTCGCTTGTCCCACCCTACAAAGAGTACAGCAAGACTGATTCTCAATGAAACCCACAGCGACGCAATCTGCTGCAGCATCCGACGCGATGGAGACTCCGCTCCGACCATTGTTGATTGGTACGGCGGGGCACATTGACCACGGTAAGACGACGTTGGTGTATCGGCTTACGGGAACGAATACCGACCGACTTCCGGAAGAAAAGGCCCGCGGAATTTCGATCGATCTGGGATTTGCGCATTTCGATGCGGCAAGTTTTCGCTTCGGCATCGTCGATGTCCCGGGGCATGAACGCTTCATTCGTCAAATGGTCGCTGGTGCTGCAAACATTGATATTGCTGTCCTGGTCGTGGCAGGGGACGATGGCGTCATGCCGCAGACGCGGGAGCATCTGGATATTCTGCAATTACTGGGTGTGCAGCATGGAGTGATCGTCATCACCCGTTGCGATCTGATTGATGCCGAAATGCGGGAACTGGTGGCGGAAGAGGTGCGCGAACTTGTGGCCGGTACGTTTCTGGAATCCGCGCCGATCGTGCCGGTGTCGGGTCTCACGGGCGAGGGCATCGACGAACTGAAGCAGACCTTGTGTCAGGTGGCTGTAGAGATTCCTGATCGCCGCCAGATGCCTGTGTTCCGGCTGCCGATCGATCGTGTGTTCACACTGGCCGGACGTGGCACCGTTGTGACAGGATCCATTCTGTCGGGCAGCGTGTCAGCCGGTGACGAAGTGGAACTGTTGCCAGCACAACGCCGCCTGCGTGTTCGCGGTGTGCAGCATCATGGACAAAACGTCACGCAGGCAGATGCGCATCGCCGCGCGGCCATCAATCTGGCAGGTGTTGCCGTTTCGGAAATTCATCGTGGCGATGAACTGGCGACACCGGGCGTGTTCACGCCGACGACGCGTGTGCTCGCGGAGATTGAATGTCTCAGCACCGCCCGCAGACCGCTGCGACATCGACAGGTTCTCACACTCCATGCCGGAACCACAGCCGTGACCGTGCGCCTGCGTCTCACGGAGCCGCTGCTGCTGCCTGGAGAAAAAACCTATGCCGATCTACGTCTGAAAGAGGCTCTTGTTCTATCGTGGGGGCAGCGATTCATTTTGCGTTCGTCGTCGTCTGAGACTGTCGGTGGTGGACGGGTTGTGGACGGATTGCCGGGACGCCGTCGTGTGCGCAGCATGGAACATCGGTGTTCTGGTGCCGGTGATTCGCTGCCGGAAACCCGGATCACCAGTTTACTGGAACAACAGCCCTCTGTCTCCGACAGCGATGCCGTGCAGCGTCTGGGATTATCGACAGTTTACGCCACTGAGATTCTGCAATCCATGACCGTAGGAAAACCGGCGAACGTGATCCACGACCGCGCGTCCGGGCATTGGATCTCGAAACACTGGCTGCGGCGGCTGGGAAAGAGTCTGCTGCGTGTTGTCAGTGAAGAGATAATTCGACAGAGTCCTCGAAGACTTTTACCGCGAGCTCTGGTAACGTCTCAGTGCCGCAACTTTGATGGGGCCGTCCACATCCCGCTGGCGATCGATGCCCTCCTGAAATCGGGAGAACTTGTCCAGCGCGGCGACCTGATCGGCCTGGCGGATCAGCAGGTCGTACTGACAAAGCGGCAGCGGGAGGTTCTGGATCTGTTGCTACCGATGATCGCCGCAAACGAACGAACACCACCAACTCATCGTGAACTCTACGCCGCCACGGATCGCATGAGTCCCGGAGACATCGAGCAGTTGCTGAAACTCTGTCGCGAAGACGGAATTCTGATTGGCGTCAGTCCTGATCTGTCGTGGACGCCGACCGGCCTCGAACTTCTTCGCATCGGACTGCGTCAGCTTTTTGAGACAAAACCTGAAGTCACCCTCGCCGAAATCCGCGACGCACTGAAGATGACTCGCAAACACGTCGTGCCATTGGCCGAGTACTGGGACGCTCATAAACTCACAATTCGGAACGGTGATATAAGAACCGCAGGGCCGGAATTATGAGCATCGGTTCAACGACAAATGAAGTGCGCTAAGGAAGGCTGGTGTTTCAACCGCGAATGGACGCGAATACACGCGAATAGCTGCCAAGAATCGGTGTGTGTTCGCTTCCGATGACGATTCCACCGGCGTGGGAACTGAAGCTATGGCACGAAAACATCCCATTTCCCCAGTTTTTCTGGAGTTTATTCGCGTCCATTCGCGGTTCAGATCTGTTTTCCATCGACGCTTCCCATGATGTTGATGGGCCGATCTGTACTGAGTTCGCCGTCACACAATCACTCCCCGGTTTCTATGTCGTGCACTTCACTTGTCGGTGAACCTGAAAAGAAGGGGCACTGCAATGGCTAAAACTGACAGAATCGCATTTCGATGTGAATTCTTTCGATCGGTGCGTTATGCTGCGTTGCGGTATCAACTTGCCAGGCGCGAAGCAGGGTGACGAGAATTCTACGACAAAACAAGTCCATTTGACTTGTCGGCAACTCAAGGATGTTTGAGACAAAACGTCTCTGGAATAAATTGCATGAGCGAACTATTCACCGGCGAAGCTTTGATCGCCCTGTTGACATTGACGTCTCTGGAGATGATTCTGGGGATCGACAATATTATTTTTATCGCAATTCTGGCTGGTCGCTTGCCTGCAGAGCAGCGTGACAAAGGACGCACGTTTGGATTGATGCTCGCCGTCATTTCGCGTGTCGCCCTGGTGCTGTCGATTGGCTGGGTGATGTCACTGAAGGCTGAATTGTTTTCGATCGCGAGCCATGCATTCACCGGACGCGACATCATTCTTGTGCTGGGCGGGCTGTTCCTGGTATTCAAGGCGACGCGCGAGATTCACCACAAGGTTCAGTCGGCTGGAGGCGATGACGCCAAACCGGTCTCCAAAGTCAGCCTGGGGTCAGTCTTGATTCAAGTGCTTCTCATTGATGTCGTGTTCTCACTGGATTCAGTGATCACGGCCGTGGGAATGACGACTGGATTGAAAGCTGCTATCCCTATCATGGTGATCGCCATCATTCTTTCTGTGCTCGGGATGCTGGTTTTTTCAAAGGCAATCATCACGTTTATCGAACGAAATCCCGCCATCAAAGTCCTGGCGCTGTCATTTCTGATGCTCATCGGGATGCTGTTAATCGCGGAGGGATTAGGCAAGGAATTCCCCAAAGGATACGTCTACTTTGCGATGGCGTTTTCGTTTCTGGTCGAAATCCTGCAGATGTGGACCGAAAAGAAAAGCCATCCTCCTGCACCGGAATCGCAGTATTAATAAAGGTCGGCGAAATCCTGAATTTCTCCAATTTCCTTCAAAGCTTTATGACGTGTCAGCGAATGGCTGTGCCTGACAAGGACCACAAATATGAAGCCAGCCGAACCGGACAACAACGATCCCGCATGGTATGTGCCGCAATCCGGGAATCAGGATTTTCAGCCTGCAGGAAGCGAAACGCACGGAAATGACTGGAATCCGTATCCGGATTCGTGGACTCAATCCGGTTCCATCAATGTGCAGTCGCAAGCTGTTTCAGCGTTGTCGATATTGAGCATGATTTCCGGGATTCTTTCGATCCCGATGATCTGCCTGTGCTTTCTTTCGATTCCGTTTTCACTGTTTGCAATCGTGTCCGGCCATATTTCCAGAAGTATTTGTCGCCGCAGTCAGGGCCGGGTGACTGGAGACGGCATGGCTGTGGCAGGCTTGGCGTTGGGTTACATGTCCTTACTGTTGACGGTCGGCTTTTGGGCAGCATGGTTCGCGGCGTTCTCGGTGGGGCCAGCCTTCGCCCCGCGGCCAGCAGGACCGCCAATCATGGCACCTCCAACGATGACTCAATCCGATGCCAAACAACAGCTGGATGAGGCAATCGCGATGGTAAGTCTGGGGCTGCAGGCTGGGAATTCTGAAGAAGCCACCATGCTCGCTCTGCATTTGCAAGCCTCACTGCGCGACATTTCGCAGCAGTTGCAGGCGGGTAGTTTGCCAGTCCGCGACAGATCAGCAGAACCGAATCCGGCTGCGGATTCGTCGGAAATCGTCGTCGAACTGCCGGAGACAACTGGCAACATCGCACTTCAGCAGGCGCTGGCCGAATCCATGGTGTATTGCGCACTGCAGGACGATTCCTGTGCGTTCCTTGTCGTGATTCAGAAGTGGACAGAACTCAACGATGCAGACCGCAGCACGCTGTCACAGATGATCTGGCTGGCTGCTGGACGATCAATGAAAGATCACGGAGAAGAAGGCGATGAATTTGCCGTGGCTCTCGTGTCAAACGGCCTGCTCGCAGAAATCAGTCTTGGGCACCATGAGCGTTCCGACCACTTCGACGCCGGGCTGGATCATCGAGGCCCGCCGGACGAAGCGCCGCGTCTCGAACTCGATGCGTTTTTTGAACTGGTGCCACCTGAGGCAATGCCAGAAGCAGTAGATCTACTCCGCTCGGACGGGACTGAGGGACGTGTTGTTGAGTGAGCCGCATCTTTTCCATGCACACTCAACCCCAGCCTGTGTTGTGAATCCCGTTGCTCACTTTGAACTGAAAACCATGCCTCGCCTGCTGCTTATTCTGACCGTGCTGATGGTGTTTCCAGTGGTTCCGCTCGTCGCGGAGGACTCGAAAACAAGCGATTCCACCATTGAGCGCGAGACGCGCTCGGTCAATGGCTGGACGGTTCATATCAACAAGGAATTGCTGAAAAGCGAACCCAAAGCGACAAAGATCGCATTCGGCCTGCTCAAGAAACAGTTGGCCGAAATCGTCCGGGTTGTTCCGGAACCGGCGGTTGCAGAACTGCGAAAGGTGCCGTTGTATTTTTCTCCGGAGTATCCAGACAAGAATGGCGGTGCGGAATTCCATCCCGGTGCGGAATGGCTGAAGGACAACGGTCGTGATCCCGTGATGGTCAAAGGTGTGGAATTCTCCAACATCCTGAACTTCGAACAGGAAACCCGCCGAATGCCAAATTTCGCACTGCACGAACTGGCGCATGCGTATCACAACATTGTGCTCAAGGAAGGTTTCGGAAATCCTCAGCTCATCGCAACATTTGAACGCGCAAAAGAAAGTGGCCGGTACGACAAGGTCGAACGCTGGCACGGAACAGCGGATCAAAACACATTCGAACGCGCGTACGCCATCACAAATCCCATGGAGTATTTCGCTGAGACGACTGAAGCGTATTTCAGCAGGAACGACTTCTTCCCGTTCAACAACGGCGAATTGAAGACGCATGATCCTGAGATGTACGACCTGCTCACAGAACTGTGGGGCGTCAAGACCGCCGGTAAGACCGCCGGTGCCAGACACTAAGGCGAGTGGCAGAAATGAATTTACCGGTACGACGGACTTCGAGTCCGTCGCATGGTGCTATTCGACGGACTGGAAGTCCGTCGTACAAATTGCGGATGGTAAGTTCTATCCTGCCGCTCGCCTAAACGCACCCCGAGACACTAAACGCCTCCAGACCGCCGGTGCCAGACACTAAACGCACCCCGAGAAACATGAACTCCGCGAACTTGCGATGCGTGGCAGTGATTTGGTGGCCATCCAGATAGCCAGTGAGACACGCGAAATGGCGAAAACCGGTGAACGATCAAAAAACACCCATCAGATAGCCGTGTTTTTCTGGCTTCTGCGGGTGACTTCGCAACAATGCGTGACGGTCGATGACCCCCGACAGGAGTCGAACCTTTAGCCCGTGATTCCGGAAAGCGTGGAACCTCCCACGCCCTGCCGACGGGCAATGGGGTATTGGAAGGGCGACGGACATGAATGTCCATCCTGCATCCTTAGGACCGTTCGAGAAATAATTGACCGCATCCTCCTCTCCCCTGGAAGGGGAGAGGGCAGGGTGAGGGGTATAAAAAGAGACAGTTATTTCTCGAGCGGTCCTTAGTCGTTTTGCTCAACGTTCGGGATGTAAAGTGGCAGAAACTGCCGGAACTGGTGGCCGTAGGCTTTTTCTCTTCCGGCTGGACGTGCGAGATTGGCAAATCCCGGTATTCCGGAGTTGCTCTGCGAAATACAGTTCAACGGTCATGAAGCTGGACCAGAGTGTCCGGCAATCTTTCCGCCACCAGCCGGAATTCTCTGCTCTATGTGTCAGGCACGGCGAAAATTTCGCAAACCTGAACAACGCCCCATGGCGACAGCACTCCTGCGGCTGCTGATTCTCCCCTGCGCGTTGGTGGTTTCAGGCTGCGCGTCGATGGGACTCAGTGACACAATTCTGTCCGACTCAGGCTTTTCGTTGAAAAAACCTGCAACGATTCGCACGCAGAATTCCGCTGCATCCGATCACGAGAGTCCAGCATCCTTTGTTGCTGCTGATTACAGCCCACTCCAGACTTCGGCAAATTCCTCAAATTTGGACACCGCGGGCGGCAACATGGCGATCGGTGTCGTTCCTGTCTTCGCCGGTGGGCATGCGTTTGTGCAGCGTCGAGCGCGACTTGGCAAGCCGATTCCGTTGCCGGATCAAACTGAGACTCCTCCCGTCATCCCCAACGAGCAGCCGATTAATGCTCATGCGATTGGCAGCGTCTCGGTTCGACGATCAGAAGTCAATTTTGGCAGCGCAGGCTGGGAGGGAATGCCGGATCCGAACACCGCAGAACGGTCCGCAAGAAACTCGGCTGACTGGAATCAGGAGAAGGCATTCGCGACTGACGGGGAATGGAACAGAGATCCAGGCCAGTCTGCGCAACAACATGCAGCGGTCGCGAAGGAATTCACAAACAATCTGCCGAACGATGAGTCCGGACGAGCTGCGAGCCCTGATCTACCGCAGTCGGCGACGGGCTCCCCGTCGCAGCTCGGTGAGAATTCAGCCGACGACACGACCACGGGCGACACGACGGCAGAAACTGGTGCAGCCGCGGCCAGGGAACCGACGGTACTCGACCGATTGCGCGGATACATTCCTCGTCTCGATGAGTCCATCACAGAACGCAATCGGAAATCGACCCGCCGCTGGACTGACCCATTCGGGCTGCTGCGCGATCGCGAACCAGAAACTGTCGATGCCGTCGTCGGAGCAACCACGCCATTGCCAGCACCCGCTGAGTCTGCGGTGGAGGCAACAGAGTTCACCGATCCGACCGAGGCCGCACAGGGCAGCGAGGCTCTCCTGTCACCTCTGATCGCGCAGGTCGAACAGGAGTTGGCTCAGTGGCCGATGCTGCCCAATAACATTCCACAGCATGACCTGAAATGGCGTCGACGACAGACGGACCTGCGGATGCTGTATCTGATCGCCGGGCGCTCTGCCGAATCGATGCGTGTGATTGAATCGCTGCCGGAGAAAGAACAGGAATTCTGGCAGTCGATGATGCTGGCGATGGAATCGTATCGTCGCAGCGATGATTCCGCGGCGCGGGCTGAACAATTGACCGAGACTTTGGAATATGTCCGCACCGCATCGCGTCAACTGCAGTCCTTGTCCACCATGAAAATTCGTCGGCTGAATTTCTGCAATAGGATCGACGGTTTCGGAAGCTTCAGCGTCTTCCCGACTTCTGATTTCAACGCAGGCCAGCCGCTGTTGCTGTATGCGGAGATTGAAAATTACCGATCGGAACTTACGTCCGACGGTCAGTACCGGTCGGAATTTGCAGCGATCATCGAATTCTTCCGTGACGGAGAAACGGAACCCATCGCGTCCCGGTCCATTCAGCTGCCGGAGATTGAGGATCTGTGTTCGGCAGAACGCACCGACTATTTTCAGAGCTTTGAACTGACAGTGCCTTCATTGTCGCCTGGCAGTTACACTCTCCGCCTTCGCGTGAAGGACCTGCTCAGCCTTCAGAGCGCGACGACGGAGCTTCCGTTCGACATTCGCCCGCTCGGCAACCAGCAGGAATGATACCTGTGGCGAGGCCTGCAATCAGGTGTCGCCGGATTCGTCAGAATTCGGAGCCATGGCATGATACGATCCGAAGTCTCAAGACTTCGGCTACACGTAAATACCTCACCCAGACCCGGGCGGAGTATACATTCAATCGTGGCGTGACCGCTGTTTCAGAAATTCTTCCAGCGCGCGTCGATTCGACTGGAACGCCATGCGCTTCAGTTCTCGCTTTTTCGGATGACAAAAATGCCAGCCGGCGATTTCACCGTCCGCCAGATGCAGGGCATCAAAGGAAACCACTTCAACGACAAAAAACATGTCGGTCACCGGAAGCACGAAGCCGCGATAGTTGTACTCGTTTGGAAATGAAGCAAGGTAGCGATGTGACGTGACTTCCAACTGCACTTCTTCCAGCACTTCACGCTGCAACGCCTCTTCGGCGGTTTCGCCAGCGTCAATGAAACCGCCCGGCAAGCCGTACATACCCTTGCCGGGATCTTTCGCCCGGACCAACAGCAGCACCTGTCCATCGGGATCTGTTGCAATCGCCCCGACAGCGGACACAGGAGCAAAGAAGTGCGTGAACTCACACGCCATGCAGACAAACGGATGCCTGCCGGGCTTTTCTACCGGATGGCCGCAATGCGGACAAAACTTCCATGCCTTGCGGATTGGTCGCGGCTTCTGCGGTGGACCGGACTTTGGTTTGCGGAGTGTCATTGAATCAGTTCCAGGCGTTTCGAAAGTTTCTGCATGACGTTCATGGGAATCGTATGTCCACCGTGAAACGAGACAAAATCCACATCGAAGCCCGCGACCGTTAACATCTGAGACAACTCAGTCGCCGCACCGAACGGAAGAATCGGATCTTCAAAGCCATGCGCCTGCAGAACGCTGCAGTGCCTATGAGCGATCGCCAGCCGCGTCCATTCGTCGCGACACAATAACGTCCCTGAAAACAGGGCCAACAGCGCAGGCCGGAAGCCGGTGGACAGCGTCAGGTGCGTGCTGATCATCGCTCCCTGGGAAAAACCGCCGAGCACGATGCGGTCTTCTTCCACGCGGTAAGTGCTTCGCATTTCCTGCAATGCCTCAGCCAGCTTCGATGTCGCTTCGGGCATTCCGGGCGGGCTGATGCGCGTGAGTTCGGAATAGTCCTTTGTCTGATTGATTTCAGCGAGCTGTGCCATATTGATCGGCCACCATGCCCGTCCGCCCGGCATTCCCATCGGCCCCAGATCGATCGGCGCTTCCGGGAAGACGAAGCGAAACTTTGCCGCGATGACTTCGCTCTCGTCCATCAGCATTGCGCCGATATCAACCAGATCATCGCCGGACGCTCCAAATCCATGATTCAGAATCACGAGACCACTGTGAGTTTCATCCAGCGTATCGGACTGAATCACACTGCATTTCAGCGAACCGAATGTTCGTACCCGTTTGGACAGCTTCACGTTGCTGCTTTCTGCTGCAGTTGCATTGCATCCAGAATGCGCTGGCAGGCATCGGACTTGTTCAATGCGTAGAAATGGATTCCGGGGACTCCGGCGGATCGTAGTTCTTCGCATTGCTGGATAGCATGATCCACGCCGATTTCAAACTGTGCCTGAGGGTCATCCTGCACGGCTTCCAGACGCATGGCCAATGCATCAGGAAAGACCGTGCCACACATCGACGTAATGCGTTTGATCCGCGCGAAGTCGGTGATCGGCATGATGCCGGGGACGATCGGAATTTGGATCCCCATTTCATGACATCGATCCCGGAACGCAAAAAAATTGTCGTTGACGAAGAACAACTGCGTGAACACCGCATCGGCACCTGCGTCGATCTTGCGTTTCAGATGCTGCAAGTCGATGTCCAGGCTCGGTGCTTCCTGATGCTTCTCAGGATAGCCGGCGACGCCGATGCCCAGATTGGGATGTGTTTGACGAATGAGGTCTACCAGTTCATTGGCATTGCTGAGTCCACCTTTGACAGTTTTGAACGCTTCCTGTCCGGCTGGCGGATCGCCGCGGAGAGCCATCACATTCTGAATGCCTTCGGCAGCCGCCTGGTCAAGCCAGCTGAGGAGTTCGTCCCGTGTCGAGCCGACGCACGTAAAGTGCGTCATTGCCGTGCGGTGAAAATCCGACTGAATTTCACGACACCATTGCAGAGTCCGATCGCGAGTTGAGCCACCGGCTCCGTATGTACACGACACAAAGGACGGATCGTATTCAACGAGTGTCTGCAGATTTCGGCGCAACGCAGCGTCGCCGTCCGACGTTTTCGGCGGAAAAATTTCGATGGACAGCACAAATTGCTGCGCTCTGAACATTTGAGGAAGGTGCATTGGCATCGGTCTGAGTAGAATGACTGGTAAGGGAAAGGGAAATGTATGAATTTCATGAACTCTGACCTCGCCAGCGTTCACTGGCGAAATTGTAGCGGATGACATTGGTGAGATTATAGTCTGTTTCCTGTCTCTGTCTGTGTTTCGCAAGGTTTTCGCAGATCATTCGCCGCATTCACGAATCCTGCAGTCCGCCGCAGATCGTGGAAAAGGCATTCCTGTTTGGCTAAAATCCACGCGCACCGCCGGGCTGCGGTGCGCCGCACGGTTGCGATGCGTTTGATGATAAAGGAGTTGAACGATGAAGAGCGTTCCCTTGGCGCTGCACATACCCTGCCTGTCGATATCATTGTCAAGGTCGAGTGTCCCTTACGCAAAGCGTGCGTATGGGGCAGTCGCGACAACTGGTTGAATGAGTTCATGCTGCTCGGCAGCGACTCGAAGTTGCACTTTGAAGCACCAAAGAATTTGCCTCGCTGGCTCCAGAGTGTAGGTTCTTAACAGCCGACGCTTGCGTCGATACGAAACAGGTCCTCTAAACCAGGGAGTTCAGATATGCTGAAGAAGTTGATGTTGAGTGGCGTTGTGTGTTCCATAGTTCTTGTTTTCAGCAGCCATGAGGCCAGCGCTCGAGTCAAGGATTGCTGCTGTCCGTGCCAGGTCGTCAAAGTGCATAAAGTGCGCTGCCCGAAAACGAAATGCGTCAGACCTCACCACCATGCCTGCTGTCCCGCAGCTGCGTCGTGTACTTCCGGATGCGGCCACGCCGCTGAAACTCAGCACATGGCGCCAGTCGCTGAACACGGACCGATGCCATCAACGGTCGCACCTGTTGAAGCCGCTCCGACACCCGCAGAAGCAGCCCCATCGCCATCAGCAGCCGATGCTCTGAAGTAGTCATCAACCGACAACTGCACCAACCAGCGAATCTCGACCGGTTTTCCGGTCGAGGTTTTTTCGTTAACCGCCGCTACGGAATCCAAGAGGCGTAGTACATGGCCTGGGGCACGCTGGCCTCGAGAATCTGGTCGGAGATCGTCCTGGGTTGCGATGTTTCGTCCCCGAGCACGAGGTCGATCAGTCCCGGAGTGGAACGGTATTCGAAGGCATCGTACGAAGTCAACTTCAGCGACCGGGCCATGTCACCCACAGCGTCATCAACATAACCAATCTGATCGACCAGTGCAATCACAAAAGGGGAAATCACAAAAGGGGACATTGTGCTTTACTTGGAAATCACAAAAGGGGACATTGTGCTTTACTTGAAAAGTAGAATGTCCCCTTTTGCTTTTCCCCTTTTGCTTTTCCCCTTTTGCTTTTCTCCCCTTTTGCTTTTCGCTCAACCCCGATCGTTACTCCGCGCTCTCCGTCCGCACTCGCGAAGTCAAAGCCTTATGAGTTTTAGTTAGCCGACAAGTTGGGCTGGTGTTGCGGCCGCTCTTTCAGCGAAGAGCATCGATGATGGCGCGTACTGTTGTCGTAGCTGATCAGTATTCTGAGTCAGACAGTCGTCAAATGTCAGCGACGTGACCGCCTCGCTTTTTCTGCCTGAATTGTAGTGAGCCCACAATGTGGCCCAGAGTCCGGGGAGCAATACGGCCGAGCTGAGGAAAAGAAACACTTGAAGTTGCCAGCGTCCGTTGCCAATCAGATATGCCTGCATGCACAGTTCTTCTTCAGGATCCATGCCATAGCCGAGAATCAAATGATCCAAATCGTGCTTCGCAAACCCGGGAATTAGCGTCAGTCCTCTGCTGTCCAGCATGTGTGCCAAGTCATGGCCTACCGTGCAAGCAGGCAGAGACCGCATGTAAGCCATTTTTTGACTGCAACAGTTGCGAGCGACTAGAAATTGCAGCGGCTTGATGACGCAGCAGATCTTTATGTATTTGGTAACGGTGCCGAGAAATTTCCGCGTGCGGGAGATGTTCTGGTTCATTGGCCGTGTGTACATCGAGAATCTCCATGAGTTCGGATTTTGAATTTCCGGTCACAAATAGATTGGTGGCTAACGAATTGCGATCTATGCGTCTGGCGATTAGCCGACGTATAGATCGTGCGTTGAACTTTTCCGCCTCGTGGATTGGGTGCAACTCTGCGGAATCAATCGAGGTCACTCAGCGGGGCGACGGAGTCTACACGGTGACCAAGGGCTTGTCACTTCGATTTGCCTGGCGTCGGCGATTTGGGTCGCGGCGATGGAATCACAAACGGGGACATTGGGAATCACAAACGGGGACATTGTGCTTTACTTGAAAAGTAGAATGTGCCCTTTTGCTTTCCCCTTATTGCGTTCCCGCGCCATCAGCGGATGGCGGGAACAAACTATCGATGTCAAAACGCTAACGACCGCCATTCCGCAGCATGGCTGAGTTCTGGCATTTCTTCGTGCTCGTGCTCAGCATCGCGGTGCTCGTGCTCGTGGAGAATCGCAAAAGGGGACATTGTGGAATCGCAAAAGGGGACATTGTGCTTTATCTGATAAGCAGAATGTCCCCTTTTTCGTTCCCCTGACACTCGGAGGACACCATGCGCAACTGCGCCAGGTAGCGCCAGTGTTAAATTCAGAACAACCCCATCTTGACCAAAATAATGTGCGATTGACGATGGACTGCAATGATCGCATCGGCATGTGGCAAAAAGGCCACACGGCACAGGGGTGATTTGCGTGCCGAGCCCATCGGCGTGCCAGACAACGCTTGAATGGGCGGGCCACATCGTTGTGTTCCGAACACGGCACGCACGCACATCAGGCTTCTCGTCAGTCATCGACCAAGTGCCGGTGGGACGAGTCACCCAACGCTGACGATCCAAGGCACTTCACGCTCATCCGACAGGAAAACTGCGATTCGAAAAAGCCAGGCCAACGGCCTTCGATGTTGTGCGATTCTGCGATTCTGTCCCGCAGGGACGCCTGTCGCGCAGCGAATGGCGGACTGTCGATCCTGTCGCGCAGCGATCAGGTCTGTTCGACTCAACAAACGCGCGGCAGACATGCATCACGCCACGACCGGACGACGTGGCATCCCGCGAGGCGGTTAAGTTCAACGCAGGGCATCATTCCTGACGGCGTGAAGTATAATTCATAAAAACAGGCCCGCAAATCGTTGGACTAGGAGTCGCCCAGCAGTCTTTTCTGACAGAAAGAAACGACTGTTCTGTCCGGCTGGTGGACAATTCGCGCGGGTGTTCTCAAAATGGCAGGTCTGATCACACCAGAATCACCGTCAAACACGCAGGAGTTCGCAGACGCATGACTCAATCCGGCAGCCAGCA
>CAMAVB010000129.1 GCA_945861465.1 Candidatus Kuenenia stuttgartensis | reverse complement strand
GGGCGGCGTTCGACCGCGTTCGCGGACTCACTTGCCCCAGGCTGGAATCCGCGAGCCCTTCAGGCTCAATCGCAGTCCAAACTCGCCATTTTCTGGACATCACACCGTTCGCAGAAACAGAGCGGCGCACTTCATTTGTCGATGAACCTACATATCGCTATTGCGTCAGTACATGGAGTACAATTCATTGCGACCTGGAATTTCAAGCATATTCTGAATCCGCACGTACAAGCAAGAATAGCCGATACCTGCCGCGAGGCTGGTTACTATCCGCCTGTGATTTGTACTCCAGAACAACTGATGGTAACAGAATAATGATCCCTGACCCAAATGATGAAATACTTGAGATCAAACGACAGCTTTCTGCTGAGTTCGGTAACGATATCCATCGCATCGCCGCTGAAACTCGCAGGCGCCAAGAACTCTCGGGTCGGAAAATATTGACTCTTCCACCACGCCATTTCCCGGCTGCGATCGCGACGTACAATCCAACGCAACGGAGCGGCGAAGCCAGCGTTTTCGAAGTTGAAAATCTCTTGTCGCCGCCCGTTGAACGGTAGCGTTCGGCTGGGTGGCACTATTGATGAAAACCAATACGGTGTGCCACTGGCTCTGCCAGTGCGTTGGGGTGCAGTATGGATATTCGTCGATGACAGGCACTCACCGAAAGGTTTCATCCTTGGTGACTGGCACCATGCACACTTCTCGCACTGGCAGAGCCAGTGGCACACAACCACTGGCCGGGCTGGGCTGGGCTGAAAGCGGTCCAAAGCTGCGATTCCCGTAGCTTGGACATTCTTGTCCGAGTTATTTGCCGAGCATCGTCGTATTGTCGAACATCTGTCACGGCACAATAGCCTTCGCTTCGACAGTGATTCATGGCCATGCGACGGACATGAATGTCCATCCTACAGAATGGACGACAAGAACAAATCACCACATCATGCGGTCGTTTCGCCGCTCACAGTTCTGGCAGGGCAGCGAGACTCCATAAGTACAACGGTTGCAGTCGTCGCAGTGCCATTCCCGCCAGTCGCGACATTGGCCGCAGACCTCGCAGTGCCAGGAACAAGAGTCCTGAGCCACACCATTCCAGCAGAACGAATACCAATACGCTTCGTTGCAGCCAGAGCAATGGTAATCCCCTGTCAATTCACGCAACGGCACTTTGGAATGGCCGCAGGGCAACTCAACCAGTGTGTTCAGCTCATCCTCCGTCAACGCCTTCAGGCGGCGGATATTCTGAACGGCACAGGCCGACAGCTTTGAGACATCGACACCGTTGAGGGGATTCTGGCATCCCTGGCATCGACACCCGCTTTCGCAGCCTTTCCCATTCTTCAAACAGGCACAGCGACGCGAATCACAGGCTCCTTTGCATCGGCAGGTCGTCGATTTGATGGACGTCATGAATGTAGAGATCCCGAAAATCCAGCAAGGAAGTGCGGCTTTGCCTTCCGCCTGAGACCGATTCATTGTGGGGCACGTTTTTAACGTGCCCGGCACGATGGAATCGTGCCCCACTTATTTCTGTCTCAGTGCTTATCGACAACGTGCAGCGATCAACGGGCCGCCCATGTGTTGACCGCTGATGCGGCAGTTTGTGAAATCCGGCGGATCCAGTCAATGATCGGTTAAGTGTTGTTTGATGAGTTTCGTTCTCCGGAAATGAGACCATCGAACGTACAAATCGGCAGGATATGTTGGCGGAGGGCGAGATTCAGGGATGAAACGTTGACACTGCCGGAATTGTCTGGACTGCTGGGCAAATGCCGGAGGACCGGGTCAGCGGTACAATTCTTTCGAGTTTCAGTGTAAAGATGGCGAAGAGATTTTCGGGCCAGTATTTCCAATCGAAACGCCTGCTGGAATTCACAACGCTCAATATCCACGGTATTATGTAACGGCACGGGCACTGGGTGTCAGTGCGTTTTGGACGGTCCCATGTTTTATGCGGCTAAATGCCGCAGCATTTCAATTCAAGGAGTTTCCTGATGTCGACGTCTTCGATCGAGCGAACTACGGATACCGAACTCGCTCCTGCTGTTGCGAAGTTTCTTGCCACGTCCGCGCATAAGTCTTTTGTCGGCGGACGGTGGGTTGAAGCCGCTGACGGACTGACCTTTGATGTGCTCAACCCAGGCTCAGGTGACAAGCTCGCGACTGTAACCAGCCTGAAGAAAGCGGATGTTGATAAAGCCGTCGATGCGGCTGTGGATTCATTCCACAACAGTGGCTGGGCAAAGATGCAGGTTGCAGAACGAGCGGCATGTTTGCATCGCATCGCGGACGCTGTCGAAGCACGTCGTGACGAATTCGCCACGATTGAAGCCCTGGACTGTGGCAAGATTTATACGCAGGCTGTCGGTGACGTACAGAATTTCATTGATACGTTTCGATACTTTGCCGACCTGTCGCAGGCCGTCAATTATCGACAGGTGATCGCCGTCAAGAATCACGAAGCGTGGGTTTCACGTCATCCGTGGGGCGCGTGTGGATTCATTATTCCCTGGAACTTTCCGTTCCTGCTTGCTGGCTGGGGACTTGCCCCGGCGCTGGCTGCCGGCAACACCTGCGTCCTGAAGCCTGCGGAAGATACGCCGCTGTCGGCTCTGTATTTATGCAAGGTCATTCAGGATCTGGACCTGCTGCCTGCTGGTGTGCTGAACGTCGTCACTGGTCTTGGCGAAACGGCTGGTGCGGCATTGTCACAGAATCCGAAACTGCGTCGCATGAGCTTCACTGGTTCACCGGAAGTCGGTCGCCTTGTCGCCGAAGCGGCCGGACGCAACCTGATTCCAGTCAAGTGTGAACTCGGCGGCAAGGGTGCCGCCGTGATCTTCAATGACGTGGATATTCAGGAAACTGCTGAAAAGCTCGTGCAGGCGATCACGTTCCACAGCGGACAGGTCTGCTGCGATGCAACCCGGTGGTTGATTCAGCGCGACATCTACGACGACTTTGTGGATGAGTGCATTCTGCGCATGAAGTCGGTCCAGATCGGTTACCAGATGGACCGCGACGCACAGATGGGACCACTTGTCAGTGCCAAGCAGCGAGCCCGCGTGCTGGGTTACCTCCAGAAAGGCGTCGCCGGTGGAGCCGACCTGATTCTGGAAGGTGGCGAGGCACAAGTTCCCGGCAAGAAAGGTTTCTACGTTAAGCCAGCGCTCCTGGCTGGTTCGCTGAACAACGTCGCAGCGCGTGAAGAGATCTTTGGCCCGGTCGCTTTCCTTGCTCCGTTTTCGAATGAAGAAGAAGGTCTGCGACTGGCGAATGATACGGAATACGGACTCGGCAACAGCGTGTGGTCGCGCGACCTGCAACGTTGTGCTCGAATTGCCGAAGCGTTTACAGCTGGGAACGGCTGGATCAATGCTCATAACGTGATTGTCCACGGCGTGCCGTATGGCGGCGTTGGCAAGAGCGGTATGGGCGGCGGCGTGGTCAGTCCTGATACGCTGAACGATTACCTGCGACCGATTTCAGTCGTTCGGCCGTTGTAGGCAGTTGGGGCGAACGCCGTGGCGTCAACCGCCTGCGCCGCGACGTGCAGGCGGTTTCGCGTTTCTTCATCGAATTACGGAAGTATGAACCACGATGGCTGAAGAGGCTTCCTCGACAATTCGTCGCTGGAAACATGCCGACTTTGCAGACATCGCGGGCGTGCCATGTCCGTGCGGCACTGCTCGACGAGCGTTTGCAGACGTTGCCGAATTTCCGGGGACAGTCCATATCACGGAAATCGCGGAGAATGCTCGGAGACATTATCACAAGACGCTGACGGAGACTTATTTCTTTCTCAAGTGCGAAGACGACGCTCAGATGGAGCTGGACGGCGAGATTATTCCGATCCGCGAGCGCCAATGTATTGTCATCCCACCCGGAGTCAGGCACCGTGCGCTGGGCCGGATGACAGTGCTGATCATCGTGATTCCGAAGTTCGATCCGGCGGATGAATGGTTTGATTGACCAGTCGGAAGGTAGGGTTGTACCGCAAACGGTTTCGGATGGGAATTTGTTTAACCGCGTGGGCAACGCCCCGCGCGTGGGAATCTGCCGCGTGGGACGCTGCTTTACTGCCCGCTGGGCACGCGGTTATGCGAGCCAATGCCGGCAGCGTGCGATATTGCGAGCCTGGAGAACTCTGACTGACGGTAGATTTCACATTCGCAGAGCTGACAACTCCATCGTTTTCGGGATCAAAACATGGGAAACCTGATCTGGAGAAACCAGCTAAACGCAACAGTTGTCTTGTCGTGGGGGAATTGTGGTCCTAGAATTCGGCACGCCATTCGCTGAAAGGGTACAAACTGCGAAGTTTGGGTTTGGACTGTCAACGTGGCATCCTGGCGGGGAGGCTGCCGGGATGGAGCCTCATCGGGAAAACTCGGGAAGCAAAACCGCCGTTTGACCGGATGAGGCGGTGGACACAGGGGAACGCGAAGATTTCTGACGTTCTCAGTTAGCTTGATTTTTCGTAGCGTACGGCTGTTGGAACGCGATCACACTCGGGGGGGAAACTCTGAGGATGGCGTTTCCATCAGGGTCATGCGTTGTGCATGGCTTTGAAATTCGCTGCAGGTGTTATGGGACTATTCGAAGCGAGGAAGTCGAATGTACGAACGATTCACAGATCGTGCTCGGAAAGTGATGCAGCTGGCCAATCAGGAGGCTCAGCGATTTAACCACGAGTACATTGGCACGGAACATATTCTGTTGGGACTTGTCAAGGAAGGTTCTGGCGTAGCCGCCAACGTCCTCAAGAACCTTGACGTCGATCTGCGGAAGATCCGCATTGAGGTCGAGAAAATAGTTCAGACCGGACCGGACATGGTGACGATGGGCAAATTGCCTCAGACACCGCGTGCCAAAAAAGTGATCGAATACGCGATGGATGAAGCGCGGAATCTGAATCACAACTACGTCGGAACCGAACATTTGTTGCTCGGCCTGTTGCGTGAGCAGGAAGGCGTCGCGGCTCAGGTACTGATGAATCTGACGTTAAAGCTGGAAGACGTTCGCGATGAAGTTCTGAACCTGCTGGGGCACGGAATGGAATCTGCCGAAGCCGGTTCCGAAGAACGTGGCGGCAACCCCGGCGCGGCTCCAGGTCAGAAAAGTGCCAGTCGCAGCAAGACACCGGCGTTGGACAGTTTTGGTCGCGACCTCACAGAACTTGCGAAGCAGAAAAAGCTGGACCCGGTGATCGGGCGCGAACCTGAAATCGAACGTGTGATTCAGATTCTGTGTCGGCGTCAGAAAAACAATCCCGTGTTGCTGGGCGAAGCTGGCGTGGGCAAGACTGCCATCGTGGAAGGATTCGCGCAGATGGTTGTTGACGGGCAGGTTCCGGACATTCTGGCCGATCGCCGCATTATTGTGCTCGACCTTGCCATGATGGTAGCCGGGACAAAGTACCGTGGACAATTCGAGGAACGCATCAAGGCTGTGATGAACGAGGTCCGTCGGGCACGCAACACGATCCTGTTCATCGACGAGCTGCACACTCTGGTCGGTGCTGGTGGCGCAGAGGGTGCGATCGATGCATCGAACGTGCTGAAGCCAGCGTTGAGTCGTGGAGAAATTCAGTGTATCGGGGCCACGACGCTCGATGAATACCGGAAGTACATCGAAAAAGATGCTGCTTTAGAACGACGCTTTCAGACCGTGATGGTCGAACCGCCATCAGCGAAGCAGGCCGTGGAAATTCTGCGAGGACTTCGGAGTCGCTATGAAGAACATCATCGCGTGCAGATCACTGACGATGCGCTGGAATCCGCTGTGGAAATGTCGAACCGCTATATTTCAGCGCGCTGCCTGCCGGACAAGGCGATCGATGTGATCGACGAAGCTGGTGCCCGCGTGCGTCTGAAGTCGATGGTGCGTCCGCCGGATCTGAAGGAGCTGGAACAGGAAATTCAGCGGCTGAATACAGCGAAGGAAGAATCCGTCGCCGAACAGAAGTTCGAAAAAGCGGCTTCATTCCGGGACCAGGCGGACAAGTTGCGTAAAAAGAAGGATCAGCTGACAGAAGAGTGGCGTGAAAAGTCGCGTCAGACTGACGGGGTTGTGGACGCCGAAGTCGTCGCCGAAGTCGTCGCCAAGATGACAGGGATTCCGTTGACACGACTGTCCAGCGAAGATGCTGTGCGTCTGCTTCAGATGGAAGGCGAGTTGCACAAGCGCGTGATCAGTCAGGATCAGGCGATCACACAGGTTTGCAAAGCCGTGCGACGCAGCCGAAGCGGTCTGAAGGATCCAAAACGCCCGACCGGCGTGTTTCTGTTCTCAGGCCCGACCGGCGTGGGCAAGACGTTGCTCGCCAAGACCCTCGCCGAATTTATGTTCGGTGATCAGGATGCTTTGATTCAGATCGACATGTCTGAATACATGGAGAAGCACAACGTCAGCCGTCTGATCGGAGCACCTCCAGGATATGTCGGATATGAAGAGGGCGGCCAGTTGACGGAGAAGATCCGCCGTCGTCCCTACGCAGTTGTGTTGCTCGACGAAATCGAAAAGGCGCATTCGGACGTCTTCAACATGCTGCTGCAAATCATGGAAGAAGGTCACCTGACCGACAGCTTTGGTCGGCGCGTGGACTTCAAGAACGTGATTCTGATCATGACGACCAACGCCGGTGCCAGTAAGATGGCTCATGGCGGCAGCATGGGGCTGCACACGCTGCGTGAACGAGATCAGGAGAAGTCATACGATGATATGAAAGTCAACCTGATGCACGAGCTGCAGCGACAGTTCAAGCCGGAGTTCCTGGGACGTCTGGACGAAGTTGTCGTGTTCCGCAAGTTGACGCGCGAAGAACTGAAAATGATTGTCGATATCGAATTGGAAAAAGTTTACGCCCGCCTGAAAGAACGCGGCAAGCAGCTTGTCCTCAGCGATGAGGCACGCGGCTTTATCATCGATAAAGGCGAAGTGGATGACGGCCTGGACTACGGTGCTCGTCCGTTGCGGCGCAGCGTCGAACGCTTCATCGAAGATCCACTGTCCGAAGAACTGCTGCGCGGCACGTTTGATGGTCAGAACATAATTCGCATCGAGCTTGTCGAAGTGGCCGACCAGAAACAGCTGACCTTTAACGGCAGCGCGGATGATGCCGTGGCGAAAGAAAATCCGGTAACCGCTGTCACGGCTTAACTCAGTGTCTCACACTCCCCCCCGAGGATCGCTCGGGGGGATTTTTTTCTGAATTCAATTCATGGAGTCCCCTGACGATGACCGGTTATACCGTTCACACGGGAACGAGCAAGAAATTCGTTTCCGGCTGGGATCGTGTCTTCTCCAGCAAGGCTGAGACGAAAGCAGGAGGAGTGTCAGAGCAGAAGTCAGCGAATTCTTCGAAGAAGAAAAAGAAGAAGTGAGACGAAGCCGTCACTTCTGATTCGACTGCTCCATTTTCGACCCCAATTGCTTTGCACATTGTGTCTTTTACACACAAGTGGTTCGCATTGGCAACCGCGAGCGGCATAGCCACGTCCCCAGCGGGCCGCGATTCCTCGATCTGAAGATTTCTATTTGAGATTTGAGATTTGAAATACAAAGCGCGGGGCGTTGCCCACGCGGTCAAACAGTTTTATCGACAGTCCACGCATGGAATAATCGAACACCGAATTATGCAAGGATGTCTTTCGCCACGACTCCCGCCACATCAGTCAGTCGAAAGTCCCGACCTGCGTAGCGGAACGTGACGCGTTCGTGGTCAAGCCCCATCAGGTGAAGAATTGTGGCATGCAGGTCGTGAACGTGCATTTTGTTTTCGACCGCGTAGTAGCCGTATTCGTCGGTCGCTCCGTAGGCCATGCCTGATTTGGTGCCGCCGCCAGCCATCCACATGGTGAATCCATGAGGATTGTGGTCGCGTCCATCGGTGCCCTGAGCTGTCGGCGTACGACCAAATTCTCCGCCCCACAGCACGAGTGTGTCTTCCAGCAGGCCGCGAGATTTCAGGTCTGCCAGTAAGCCCGCGATCGGCTTGTCCACTTCAGCAGCGTTCTTTGTATGTCCGAGGTACAGATTGCTGTGCTGGTCCCACTGCACCTCACTGTCGCTGTGAGTCACCTGCACAAATCGCACATCGCGTTCCAGAAACCGTCGCGCCATCAGACATTGACGACCGAAGTCTTCGGTGACCGGATCGTCCGTGCCATAGAGTTTGTGAGTCGCGGCGGATTCCTGCGAGAGATCCTGCACTTCCGGCATTGTGGACTGCATCCGAAACGCCAGCTCAAACGAATTCAGACGTCCTTCAAGAACCTGATCCGCATCGGACAATTCCAGATGCTCCTGATTCATCATCCGCAACAGATCCAATTGCTTCCGCTGCGTTCCGGAATCGATCCGTGGATTATGAATGTGCCTCACGGTCGAATTGAGTACTCCGATACTGGCGTTGCCGATCGGAGTCCCCTGACAATACGCAGGCAGGAAGGCAGATCCCCAGTTGTTGACTCCTCCGTGAGCCAGGGTGGGGCAGATCGTGACAAATGCGGGCAGATTCTGGTTCTCTGTCCCCAGTCCATACGTGACCCATGCTCCCAGACTTGGCCGGACAAACTGGTCGCTGCCCGTGTGCAGTTTGAGCAAAGCCCCGCCGTGCGCGGGATTCGTGCCGTGGACGGAGCGCAGGATGCACAAATCATCGACATGTTGGGCGACATGAGGAAACAGTTCACTCACCGGCAGTCCGCTTTCGCCATAGCGATGAAACTTCCACGGTGACCTCAGGAGATTTCCCTGCTGTGCGAAGGTCACACGCGGCAGGGCAAACGGTGGTGGATTTCCGTGATCGCGGGTCAGTTGAGGCTTTGGATCGAACGTATCCACATGCGATGGCCCGCCCTTCATAAACAGAAAGACTACCCGCTTCGCCCGCGCCGGGAAATGCGTGATTCGCGCAGCCAGCGGATCGTTGGACATTCCGGCAGGTTTTGAACTGTCGGCACCAGCGCCAGCATGTTCCTGCAGCAACGCGCCGAGAGCCAGCTGACCGAAGCCGATCGCAGATGTTTTCAGGAGTCGGCGGCGGTTGTGGAGTTGATGAATCGGAGACATGGAGAGCAACCTACCTTACGTAGATGAATTCATTACAAGCCAGGAGTGTCTGGCAGAACAATGACCATGCGCGAAGTTCGACCAGGCGTTGAGTTTCCTCGGTGGTATCCGTGGCCGCTCCGGGCGTCGTCATCTGCAGGATAAAATCCAGGGCCAGTGCTGTTTCCGCATCGGTCGGCAGTCTGGAGATCGCCCGATCGTAGCCCAGTTCCACTCGGTGTACAGGGTCGCTGCGATCATTGATCAGGGTGCGAGCCATCTCATCGGCCGAATCGATCACCAGTTCCGAATTCATCATCAGCAGAGCCTGCGGAGCAACGACAGTGGCATTTCGACTTCCCGTGGGCATCGTCGGATCCGGAAAATCGAATTGTTCGAACATTGTGTACAGGTTATTGCGAATCACCGGCAGGTAGATCGCTCTCCGCAGGCTGTCGTATTTTGTGTGATCAATGGAGGTGTGATCAAACACGAACTGCCGATTGCGAAGCGGCACGGTTTTACCGCCAAAACTTCTGTCCAGCCGCCCGGAGACCTGCAGAATTGAGTCTCGAATCTGTTCGGCATCCAGACGTTGACGTCGAAAACGCCACAACAATTCGACTTCCGGATCGATGACTGAAAACTCCGATGAGCGTGGATGCTGCGAATCCATCTGATATACGCTGGACGTCATGATCAGTCGATGCAGAGACTTGATTGACCAGCCGGATGTCGTGAAATGATTCGCGAGCCAGTCCAGCAGTTCAGGATTTGACGGCATATCTCCAAGGATCCCGAAGTTATCCGTCGATGCGACCAATCCGCGACCAAAATGCCAGCGCCAGATGCGATTCACGATCACGCGCGACGTCAGGGGATGAAGTGGAGAGGCCATCCATTCCGCGAGTTGCAAACGACCGCTTTGGTTGTCCGGCAAAGTCACAGGCGATGCGTCCACCAGCATTACCGACGGAAACGCCCGGGGCACAGCGTCACCAGGATTGCGGTGATCCCCCCGCACGCTGATGGGCAGGGTGGTCAGCACCGTGCCCTCGGCGACGCTCATTGCCGACGCTTCATCCGCCGCGTTACTTTCCAGCACACGGGCAATCTCGGAGAGTCGATGGTATTCCACTAGTGTGGTCGCATCGAGAGCGAACTCCGGCTTTGGCGGAAGTGCCAGAAAGCCGGACGTATCGTCCAGAGCCTCTCGAACAGCATCGAGTGTCGTGTCGCCAGAACTGGTGGCTGCGGCATTTGTGGCTTTCGCAGTGGCGAGTGCCGCATCGGCAGCACCAAACAGAGCTGCATAGTGCTGGCGAATGCCGTCGCTGTCGCCGATGGCCTGCAACTCACGCCATTTCAGAAACAACGGGTCGTCGGCATGGAATTTCAGATGATGGCGGCAGTGATGCAGGACACGCGGATGAAGACCCAGTGGTTCGGCGAGTGTCTGCAGATCAATCAGTGATGTATCCGGATCAATACCTGCCGCAGTCGCCAGATAAATCGCAGCCTTTGATCGAACGTCACTGCGAAGGCGACCGGTCGCTTCGGCCCTGAAGGTTGCAGCAGCCGCCTTCTTTGCCGCGATTTCTTCATCAATCGTCTTCAGAGACGCCTTCTCTGCTTCCGTCGCGAAGGAATACTCATTCCAGTGTTTAATGGCACCGTAATTCGTGGTGCCAAACGTCCTGGTGCTTTTGAGGATCGCGGCAAGGCCGTAATAGTCCGTCTGCTTGATCGGATCAAACTTGTGATCATGGCAGCGCACACAACCCAGCGTCATCCCCAAAAACGCCTTTCCGGTAGAATCAAGTTGCTCGTCAATCGTATCCATGTCGAGCTTTTCACGATCCGGTTCAGCCAGCACTTTCGCTCCCAGAACCAGCAACCCCGTCGCGATGTGTGTTTCGACGCTGGCATCCGGCAACAAGTCTCCGGCAAGCTGCTCCTTGAGAAATCGATCAAACGGTTTGTCATTGTTAAACGCATCGACCACGTAATCACGGTAACGCCAGGCACTGCCGAACGCCAGATTCTCGTCCAGGCCGTTGGAATCTGCGTACCTCGCGACATCCAGCCAATGGCGTCCCCAGCGAACTCCGTAATCCGGAGACGCCAGCAGGCGTTCAATCAACCTCTCATACGCCTCCGCCGAATCATCGGCGACAAAGGCAGCGACATCAGCTGGCAAAGGCGGAAGGCCGGTCAGATCGAGAGTCGCCCGTCGAATCAGTGTCCGCCTGTCCGCGCGCGGTGCCGGTTGCAGACCCTTGGCTTCCAGTTTAAACATGACAAAAGCATCAATGGGCGTCCGCGCCCAATCGGGGGTGGCTGGCTGTGGAATCGCCGGAACCTGCACCGGAACGAACGACCAGAACTTGCGACCATCTTCAACACTCATGCCCTTGAGTGCAGAATGCGATTCCGGTGCGACGTCTGTTCTGGGGTCCGTTGCGCCTTGTGCAATCCACTGTTCGAGCGATTGAATCTCCTCAGGACTGAGCTTACCCGTGGGCGGCATCTGCAGGTCTTCGTTGCCGTACCGGACTGCCTCTATCAGACGGCTCGAATTCGGCTCATTCGGCACAATGGCAACGCCTGAATCTCCTCCTTTTTGCCATCCTGCCGCAGAATCCAGTCTCAGTCCGCCTTTGACGTCTTTTGCGGAATGGCACTCGTAGCAGTGTTGCACGAGCAGCGGACGGACCCGCTTTTCGAAGAATTCCAGTTGCGAAGACCTGGCTGCTTCATCGCAGACCGCAGTCGCGGTCAGCGCCGCACCAAAAATTGCCGCGATCAGGATGGTGGAGCAATGTCGCATGATGACTCGCAAATAGTTCATAGACGTTTGTCCTTATACCGCACGCGGTTGGCATCGAATCGTTTAACCGCGTGCCCAGCGGGCCGCGATTGTTCAATTTAAGATTTCAAATTTGAAATTTGAGATTTGAAATACAAAGCGCGGGGCGTTGCCCACGCGGTTAAACGAAAGTGCAATCCTCACCCACGCGGCATTAACTGATCAACGAGTTTGTCAAATGCCAGGATGGAAGTCAATTTATTCGCTGGAGTTCCTGCCGCCCGGGTGCCGTCGCAGGTTTCGGTAGGTCCTCCTTGCCGAGGAGGACTTCGCGGCCTGCCGCGACCAGCGACCAGACGAAGCGGAAAGAAAGGCCACGCGGCGACGTGGAGCGGATGTGCACCCTGCCGCCGTTCGCCTTGCGCCGTTCGCCTTACGGCGAAGGTCCTTTCCGGCAGAAAGGACCTACGATTGTGCCACCAATGCAACCACTTCATTATGCCGTGGCATCGCGGGTTGGGCACCGTGGCGGGTGGAAGCGAGTGCTCCGGCCGCAGACGCGAAGCGGAGGGCATCAAGGATGGGTTGACCCTGGGCCAGACAGAATCCAAGTGCTCCTGCGAATGCGTCACCGGCGGCGGTCGTGTCCACTGCGGTGACGGGAAACGACGGAACGTGTTGGGGATTGTCTGAATCGTCACACACGACGCAACCGTGCGATCCCAGTGTGATGATGGCGATCCTCACGCCCAGAGAATGCAAATGCCTGGACGCATCTATGGCTTCTTCAATATTCGTCACGGGCAGGCCCGTGATCACGGATGCTTCGCTTTCGTTGGGGCAGACTACATCGATGCATAAGAGTTCAGCAGGAAACGTCTTCAATGCAGGGGCGGGGTCCAGAATCGTCAGGACGTCGTGTTGTCGCGCGATCCTGATCGCAGTGATGACTGCGGCCACCGGGATCTCCAACTGCAGCAGCAAAACGTCGGCGGTCGCAATGACGGATTCAGCCGCCAAAATATCGGCCGATGTCACGAGGCCGTTCGCACCGGGAATCACAGTAATGCAGTTCTGCCCGCTGTCTTCCACACCGATCACTGCAATTCCGCTGGACGAACCGACGGACGTTTTCACATGAGTGGCATCCACGGCTTCATCCCGTAACCCGGCAATCAACTCAGCGCCAACAGCGTCGTCGCCGATGCGCCCGATCATGCTGACATCGGCGTTCATCCGCGCAGAGGCGACGGCCTGATTCGCACCTTTGCCGCCATGAACCTGACGAAACGAATTACCGGTCAGAGTCTCTCCAGGTTGTGGCAGTCGCGCAACTTGGTAGACCAGATCCATATTGATCGACCCGACGACGACAATTCGTGGCCGAGTTTGTTCCGACATCGCGCCGTCTTTCATTTTTGCAATACAACGCCGTGCGGCGGTTCGCTCGACAATTGCACAAGGGCCTCTGTGACGCGAATCTGTTGGTCGTGGGTCAGGGTGAGGTATCGGTGCAGGCCGTTTGCAGTGATCGCGTGAGTCGTCGCTCCACGATCATCCACAGTCACTGTTCCTGGAGCCGAAAGGCCAAAAAAACCACGATCAGGCAACACAGCATACAGCACGCTGGTCAAGTCCCACGTCGGGCGATTGTGCGGCGGTGGTTCGTACAGCATGTACGCGACTTTCAGCGGATGATGCGGCACGTAGTTGTAGTCCTGTTCGATACTGCTTGCCGGATACGGCACTGCCAGACCGATTTCAAATCCGCTGTACACGATCTGCGTGGGCCATTTTGCGGCGAGAATCTTTGCCGAAGAAATGTCTTCGACGACGTTGTATTCCAGATATTCTTTGCCATTGATCGGCGTGAACGCCCCTGCCATCACCGAAAGCAGTTTTACTTTCTTCTGTGCGAGCTCATGTCCGGAAAGCGGACTGATATCGTCGCCCGGCGACTTCAGCAAATTGGCGAGGTTGGTGGAAAAACCGACTTGCGCAATCACAACGCTGCCGTCGGCTTCTGCCGCCAGTGCCTTTCTGAGCACCGCCACTGCAGCTGGGGCGTCTTTTCCGGATCGCAGTTTGTGCGGATAGCGATCCATCCCGTTGTCCTGGTCGGCGACCAGTCCTGTGAAACGACTTTGCTGAGGCGTAATACCGCTGCGGCAGACACCGATGGGGATGTCGCCTCGACCATAAAACGTATTGATCGCATCCGTAAACGCGGCACACTGTTCCTGATCTTTCGTGATTGTGACGGCAATCAAACGACAATGACCACGACTTTGCAAAGCATGAATGACTCCCATCGCCAGAACGTCATCGCAGTCATTGCCAATGTCGGTGTCAAAGATCACCGGTGTGGCATTCGGCTGGGCAAACGTGATTACGCAGGAGTTGATCATCGCGAAACTGAAAAGGATTATTCGTTTCATGGAATGAACTCACATCGTCATGTGTATGTTTAGTCTTCGCATCGGCGTATGTGCCGGGTGTCACCGGTTTCCTCGCAACTCTGTTGCAGAATATACCGCGTCGCTCCTCAGACTTCACGAAACATGTTGCAGATGTTTCAAGTTTCGGATTTCCGAAGGTACGATGAACCGAAGTGCGGCATCATTGGGGATCGGTAGGCTACGATCAAGGTCGTGCTTCGATTCTTTCGGTGTCAACGTTGGTGTGACGTTGGCCATCAGGTTACAATCCCGCGCACGCGAACGCTGCGCTGCCTGGCGTTGAAGCCTGAAACCGGGTAGATCGAGTGGACTCAGACGGGAGATGCGAGCAATATGGCTAAAAATCATGGAGCGAGGTTTGAACGGCTTGTCGATGCCATGCGGCCGCAGATTAAGGAATGTACGATTGCCGATATTGTCGCCCGCCAAAAACGCGGGGATCAGTTTGTACTGGTGGATGTTCGTGAGGACCGTGAATTCAACGCCGCGCGGATTCCTGGGGCGGTGCAGATTGGCAAAGGCGTGATTGAACGCGATATTGAAGAAAAAATTCCCGACACTTCTGCTTCAATTGTGCTTTACTGTGGCGGCGGGTATCGGTCAGCATTGGCCGCCGTGAATCTGCTGCTGATGGGATATACTAATGTTGTCTCCATGGACGGCGGATTTCGTGGCTGGAAGGAAGCGGGGCTTGAAGTGGATTCATCGCCCGGTAAGTGATCCGATTTGGAAAAATAACATGAACAGTTACGGCACTGATCGATCAAAACAAGGGAACTCCGGCTTCCGCTATGCGGTGGATGCGTTCGCAATCGGGATGACGCTGACGCTTGCCGGGTGCAGTGGCGATGCACCTTCCGCCTCGCCCAATACATCCGCGTCTGTCGAGTCACTTACATCAAAAGCAGCAAGTTCTGGAGATAGCTCCAAATCCACCGCCTCCGCGAAATCGGACGAGAAGTTCGAATTCAAACCGCTGGCTCTCAATGCCATTGCTGGTTCAGCAGCGGATGCGACAAGCACGGGATCAAAATCGGACCCGGAAAAGCAGATTCAGACCATCATCGCCAAACTGCAGCCGTTGCAGATTTTGCTCGGGCAATGGCGCGGCACCACGCGGCGGGAATACGAGAACTTCAAGGCGGTGGACATTCACGAATGGGTTTGGGATCTTCGTTCCAATCCAGCACAACCGGCTTTGACGATTCAGTCTGACAAGAGTCCCTACATCAAAACGGGCCGATTGACATGGGACACGGAACAGAATACGTTTGTCATGACAGTCGCAGATCCGGCGGGTACGACACGACAATTCAGCGGTGACTTCACAGAACCGGTCCATGAAATTGTCGGCAGCGACGACAAGCTGCACAGAGTGTTTCGCCTTGAATTCAATCAGATCAGCAACGGCGATCGCAGTGAACTCTGGCAGCTTGCGTTTGCCCAACAGGAAAACAATCGATATCTCCTGGAAGTCGGCAAGCGTCGAGGCAAAGCCGATTTCGCGCGTTTTGATACCGTTTCCACGCAGCGCGAAGGGACTTCGTTTGCCGTGAGTGATTCCGGCTACGCGGAAAAAACGTGTATCATTTCCGAAGGACTCGGCACGATGGAAGTCACATGGAAAGGCCGATCGTATTGGGTGTGCTGCACAGGCTGCAAAGCGGCGTTCGAAGAAGATCCGGAAACCTGGATCGCTCGTGCCGCGAAAAAGGAAGCCCCAAAGTAGGGTGGGACGCGCCCGCTCAAAAATCGTGGCATTTGACGCGGCTGATTTATCCTGGTTTTGGTCCACGTTTAAACAACGTTTCGACAAGTCCCTTCTCCCCCGAAATCGGGGGAGAAGGTGGCCGACAGGCCGGATGAGGGGGTTGTCCAGTTTGGCACCATTCGAAAAACGCCCCCTCACCATGCCCTCTCCCCCAATTCGTTTGCGGCGACGCGGATTCATCAGACAAAGTGCAAACACGCAAACGAATTGGGGGAGAGGGGACACCATCTGCCTCTCAGAGAAAAACTGATTTCCATGAATCGCCCTTCAAATGTCCTGGCGGTTGATATCGGCAACACACGTGCGAAGTTCGGTGTGTTTCATGTCAATCAGAATCACTCGGTTGTGCCCATCACGATCGTAGCGCGTGTACTGGATCAGATGCCGAGTGTTGCGGACGAACTGAAGGCATGGTGGCGGAACCTGCATCTGCCTGCGCCAATCAGCGCCGTTGTCGCCGGCAGTGATCCTGAGACTCGGGATCAGTTGATCGATGCATGGCCGTTGTCGGAATGCCGACCTGCCGCTATCGTAAGCTATCAACAGATTCCGATCGCTGTTGATGTGGACGTCCCGGCGAAGGTCGGCATTGACCGATTATTGAATGTGTTTGCGGCTGGTCGGCTGCTTGCAGAAGATCGATCCGTCATCGTGGTCGATTCCGGTACTGCGACAACCGTTGATCTGATGACTTCAGACCAGACTTTTCGCGGCGGCAGTATTCTGCCAGGACTACGACTTTCAGCCCATGCGATGCACGACTACACCGCGCGACTGCCGTTACTCAACGTCGATGACGAACCTGCCGAACTTCCCGATGTACCGGGGCGCAACACTGAAGACGCGATGCGGGCCGGTCTTTTCATCGGACAGTTGGGATCCGTCCGGGAACTTATCAATCGGCTGACCGCTGCCGCAGCCCATCAATTCCGGGAATTAGATCCTCCACGGATTGTGGTCACCGGAGGTGGCGGTCGCCAACTGGTTCACCACCTGGCCGGAGCCACATTCATCGACAGTCTCGCCCTGCACGGACTTGCCCTGCTCGTCCAATCGCCTGCGCAGCTCAGTCGTTCCGACAACGTTGTATGGCCATAAGACGGACATGAATGTCCACCCTACGGAATTGCAGATTCACCGCATGCTCATCGTCACGGTCTTCAATTCGGTATAGTTTGCCAGCCCTGCTGCACCCAGTTCCCGACCGATGCCGCTCATTTTGAAACCGCCAAACGGTGCTGCGGCATCGAAGACGTCGTAGCAGTTGACCCAGACTGTTCCAGCTCGAACACTTGCCGCGACCTGATGGGCTTTCTTCACGTCGCTTGTCCAGACAGCGGCGGCAAGTCCGTAGCAGGTGTCATTGGCACGCTTGATCACTTCTGCTGCACTCTTGAACTTCAGGACACTCAGGACCGGGCCAAAGATCTCTTCCCGAGCAATGTCCATCGTGTCAGAAACGTCCGTAAACACTGTGGGTTCGACGAAAAATCCACGTTGGCCGTATCTCTTGCCGCCAGTCACACAGTTCGCTCCCTGTGATTGACCGCGATCGATGTAGCCCATGATTTTATCGAGTTGCGCCTGATCGATCTGTGGGCCTTGATTCGTTTCCACATCAAACGGATTTCCGAGCACGCGCTGTTGGGCACGCTGCACAATGCGTTCGACAAATTCGTCATGCACAGATTCTTCCACGAACAATCGACTGCCGGCACAGCAGCACTGGCCCTGGTTGAAGAACAGACCAAACTCCGCTCCGGCAGCTGCTGCCGTCAGATCCGCATCTGCGAATACGATGTTCGGGCTTTTGCCTCCGAGTTCAAACGTGAGCCGTTTCAAGGTGTCGGCAGCGTCGCGCATAATAATCTTTGCCGTGAGACCCTCACCCGTGAACGCAATCTTGTCCACTTGCGGATGTTTCACCAGTGCGGCACCAGCGGTTGGGCCGTATCCCGGAACGACATTGATTACGCCCGGGGGAAATCCTGCTTCCAACGCCAGTTCGGCCAGGCGCAGACAACTGAGCGGCGTTTGTTCAGCAGGTTTCATGACGATCGTGTTTCCCGTCGCCAAAGCGGGACCCCACTTCCACGCGACCATCAGCAACGGAAAATTCCACGGGATAATCTGTCCGCAGACACCGATCGGCTCGCGCCGCGTGTAACAAAAATAATCACCACGAATCGGAATCGTGTCACCGTGAATCTTGTCCGCCCACCCCGCGTAATAGCGCAGACAATCGATGGCCAGCGGCAAATCTGCCGCTCGAGAATCATTGATGGGCTTGCCGTTGTCGAGCGTTTCCAGCGCAGCCAGTTCGTCCAGATGTTGTTCGGCCAGATCGGCCAGTTTGTGCAGTAAGCGACCACGATCACGAGCATCCATGCGTGACCACGGCCCGGTTTCAAAGGCTGCCCGTGCCGCATGAACGGCAAGATCCACGTCGGCGGCATCACCTTCTGCCACTTCGCAGATGACTTCTTCCGTGGCGGGATTGAAGGTCTTGAAGGTTTTTCCGCTCACTGACGACCGAAACTCGTCGCCGATCAGAATGCCAGTCTGACGAATTTTCGGGGCGGCGACGTGTGTTGCTTCGACAATCGTGGACATGCGAGTGCTCCTGAAAAGTGACCGGAATTCGAGAGCGTACCCGATCCGCATTCTTCCAGCGGGCACGCGATTGCTGTGTATGTAGTATGCCGTCAGCAAATCAGAATTGCTATGCAACCGGGGGAGAGCTGCGAAAGACTTTTCGATCCTGTGCTCCTTGTGCGCCGCTGACAAAGCGTTGCTTCTGCGGCAGGATCTGCCGGGATGGATGCCGTTTCAGCGGCTGTCGAGGCTTCTGACAGTGCCGTGCTGGATTCGTGATTCGTGAGCGCGGGGCGTTGCCCACGCGGTTAAACGATTCCACCAGCGCCTGCTGAAGTCCAGTCCCTGATGCCAGCCGTCCAGCAACATTGCAACGTGCTGATTTTAACGATTCTGACGAAAGTGTTGATCCTATGGACGTCTGCGCGCCGATCTAAACGCCAGTCAGTGGAATTTTAAGTCATCTGACGAGTCTCGGCATTGCGGACACGTGTCTGTTTCCGGGGGCGATTTGAGACAGTTTCGACTGTCGAACTGATCGGTCCGTCTTGCCGAGACTTCGTCCAGAATTACGTGCCGGTGTCAACCGCGACACCGGCATGGAGACATCGATCGTCGGGACCAGAAAACCCGGCGATCGGATTTACCCGTTGGGTCACAGGAGGAGCACGGAATGCTGAAGCGAATCGTTATGTTTGCAATCATCGCAGTCGCCGCAGCGACAGGCGTCCGTTGCGTCGAAGCTGCCCCACCGGGACAGCCATCCGACTGGCAGCGGTTTTACCACTACCCATACGTTTACTATCCACACACGTTCCAGAAGCCGCAGCAGTACGACAACATGTACTACCGCTATGAGCCTTCGATGCGAATCCCGGTTTACAACAAAAACTGGTACAACTTCTACCCGACCGAGAAGCCGTACCACAGCGGTTCACACTACATCCTGGATGTCTTCTGACAGACATCCAGTGTCAGGCACCTCCACCGCACACGGATCAGTGCTCCGGACCGGAGGCTGTCCTGTATATCTCTCCAGGCCACAGGCTTTGGAATGAGTGTCGCACCCAACAGTGTGGCATTGATTCCAAAGCCTGTGGTCGTTTGTGGTCTGCACGCCGAGAAGCAAAACAGTCAATTTCCTGATCGTTGCTTCTCGACGACAGCCTGGATGCGGCGATCTTCATCCGGCGTACGGATCGCGATGTCGTCGGTCTCGTTGGTGTCAGACCGCGTGAAACCGTCGTCGTCGATGAGATTGACACCCAGACTGTAGAGACGGTAACCGGTGTCGGAGCGTCGGTAGACCAACGATTGACCTGTATGATTGTCGATCGGAATGATTTTCAGATAATCCGGTGTCAATTGATTGAGTTGATCCGGGTAGTCTCCATGATCCGCTTTCCATGCTGCCAGTGCGAAGGCACAGCATGACAGTTCCGTACACATCGAACAGCGGTCTTCGACCTCGAACGATTTCACTACCATCGCAATTTGCGACTTCAAAAAGATGACCCCAACGTTTTCGGAAACAACATGGCTTTCCACGGGCCTCCTGTTCAGGAAAATTGTTCGAGCATCATCAATTGCCTGCTGCAGTTGTGTATTCAGTCGGGCGAGTTCTGACTGGCGAGCAATCCGCGTTGGTAGATGTCCGGCTACGACCAATCGGTCAAACCATTGATTCCCGATTTTCAACACGATATTCACATCAACCAATCCCTTAGTGAAAGACTGCCTGACAAATTCTGCTGAAGCCGTATCTTCTTCCTCACGATGCTCCATGAAGATAAAGTTCGGAATATTCCTGGCATTTCGCTCTGCCGCCTGGAAAACCATTTCGAAGTACAGGAAGCGGTCGCTTGTCTCAAGTCGATCGGCCATCCCAGTGATCACCCCAAGGCCCTGCAATTCGCTGCAGTTGTTCCGCGATTGGTCTGCAGACAAGTTGCCATGATGAGCAATCTCATCATCACAAACGCACGCAATGGATTCAATTGAAGCCGCCATCAGGACATCGACAGCCGTCGGGCCCTGAGCGAGTAATCTCGCAATGCGATGGCAGGCCATCACATCGCGCCATGCGGCATCGGGATTTCCTTCACTCAGCCTTAACATCGCTCGTGCGCTGAGAACATAGACGGACTCTCTGTATCCCTGCCACCCGGTAAACAAAGCGGCGGTCACAGAACGGTCAGCGGGCAGCATTGGCGAGAAAAACTTCGGACGCTTCGAGCCTTCCACAACAAAGTTCAGCGGAGTTTCATTCGCATCGACACAGCGGGCAATAATCGGAAACTCTTCTCGTGTCCACGATCGCGACATCGCTTCGCGATGCTGATTGTAGATCAGCCGTTCCCGCCTATAGATTTCAATGCCGGGTTCCGGCAACTCGGAAGAATCCAGAGTCTTAAGAAAATCATCGAGATCGATCAGGTACTGGCCGTC
>CAMAVB010000128.1 GCA_945861465.1 Candidatus Kuenenia stuttgartensis | reverse complement strand
TTCGCAGCTCTTTCAGCAGAGTATTGACCACCAGATATTCGTCGCCGAAGATCGATTTTTCCATTTTCTGTATTGCCACCTTTCGGGCGGCAACGTAAAGTCAGGAAATGAATAGTCAAAGTATGACTATTCATGAGGAATTTGAATCGGCTTTTCACAAAGGACCAGAATCATGGCAAACGGCGGCAGTCACGGACCAAAGTCCACGCAAACGACAAGTGACAAATCGGGGAAGAAGACCACAGCAAAACCAGCAAACGCCCCGAAGAAATGAACCGGAGCTCAATCTCCACAGCAACCGACAGCCCGACGGTGGCATTCAGCCCGTCGGGCTGTTTTCGTCTGACGACTCGGAATCCGCGCCTTCTGCCACTGCCAGTTGGTCAGATTCAGTCCCTTCGTCGCCAGTCATTTCGGATTCGAAGAGTTCCAACTGTTTCAGCGGTTCCGCCACCATCATCGCCTGCATTTCTCGTTGGATGACCGTCAGGTAAACATCCACTGCATCCTTGAGCAGCTGCGTAATCGGCACACGCACGTCTTTGCTGATCTGGCGAAGAGTCCGCATTTGACCGTAGGTCAGCCGATTCGCTGGCCACGGAATTCCATAAATCTGAGAGTCCGGGTTCCCTACCGGTGACTCAGAACCCGCCGAATCTGGTTCAATGTGTTCCGTCAAGCCGCGAGACTCTGCCACGCTTTGACGCATGACGCAAGTCGCCATTCACCGTCACTTGCGTCTCGCCATTGGCGAGCCGCGCCTTCTGCAAGAGTTACCGGCCGTTTTCCGCAATTGATTGCGGAGTGCCGAACAAGAAATGATCTGTTACCATGAATATTGGAAGCGGAGGGACGTAATGGTCAAAAGATCACGGATGCAGAAGCACGTCACCAGCAGAAAACGAACCGTCTTGATCTCTTCACAATCCGATGGAGAATCGCGTAGGCTATGCCCAGAATCATGCTCACGACTCCCCATCATTTCCGTTCTTCGGCTCATCGACCGCCATGCATCGAGGACGGGTTCGTTGTCCACGCAGTTCCCGTTTCTCCCGCGGAGGTTGTGGCATGAAAGCCAAGCCTTCCAAACAACGGGAAGAATCCAAAATCAGCAAGCTCCCGATCAACCTGGAGGATCTGCTCCGGCAGCGCACTGTTGAACAGGACCGGATCGAATACAAGGCCGGCTGGAATCCTGACGCCATCATCCGGACGTTGTGCGCCTTCGCCAATGACTTTGAGAATCTCGGTGGCGGCTACATCATCATCGGACAGGATTGCGATGAACACGGTCAGCCGATCTTTCCGCCGGTCGGTGTTGCCGACAACCAGTTGGACAAAATACAGCGGGAACTGCTGCAATACTGCAATCAGATCCAGCCGCCGTACTTTCCCGTGTTGAGCATCGAGGAATTCGTAGGGAAGAATCTGATCGTGCTGTGGTCGCCTGGTGGCCAGACTCGACCGTACTCCTGTCCCAAAGATGTGACTGCTAAGCATCGCTCCCAGCACTATTACATCCGCCGCTACTCCAGCACGGTCGAAGCGAAGGGCGACGACCAGCGGGAATTGCTGAGTCTGACAGCCACTGTACCTTTCGACGACCGCATGTGCCGCGCCGCCACGATCGACGACCTCAGCCTGCCGCTCATCCGGTCCTTCCTCAAGAACATCGGCAGCCGCCTGTTTCAGGAGCGGGCGAAGTCCTCATTGATCGAACTTGCGCGGCTGATGAACATCGTCGATGGGGCCGATGAATCGGTGACTCCGCGCAACGTAGGCATACTTTTCTTTAGCGACTCGCCCGAAAAGTTTCTGCCGGGTACGCAGATCGACATCGTGATCTTTCCGCAGGGAGCTGGAGGCGACGAAATCGTCGAGAAGATTCTTCGTGGTCCGATTCATCAGCAGATTCAAGACGCGCTGCGGTACATCCAGAACAACGTCGTCGTGGAGAAAGTTCTCAAACATCCCGACCGCGCGGAAGCGACGCGGTTTTTCAATTACCCGATGGCCGCGATCGAGGAAGCACTTGTCAACGCCATGTACCACCGTGGGTACGACCAACGGGAGCCGGTCGAAGTTCGCGTCAATCCTGACGGCATCGAGATCCTCAGCTATCCCGGACCGGACCCGTCGATTCGCCCGACCGATTTGAAGGCCAAACGCATCGTTTCGCGTCGTTACCGGAATCGTCGCATCGGAGAGTTTTTCAAGGAACTGGAAATGACCGAAGGCCGCGGGACTGGCATCCCGAAGATTCAGGCCGCCATGAAGCGCAACGGGTCGCCCAGGGCGAGATTCAAGACCGACGACCTACGGCTTTGGTTTCGCGTCGAATTGCCCGTTCATCCAAAGATGCGAAACGGTCAGGCCCATGTTCGGGCCCATGTTCAGGCCCATGTCCTGAATGAGACGGCGAAGCGGATCATGGCGATTCTGAAAAGTGGGCCACTTGCAACGAACCAGATTACAGAGGCGCTGGGACATACCGGACGAAGCGGAGCGATCAAACTTGCACTGACCCAACTCGAATCTTCAGGATTGATCGAACTCACGATTCCTGACAAGCCCCGTAGTCGCAATCAAATGCGCCGTTTGACATCGCAAGGGAACGCATGGCTTTTCCAGGAGCGTGGTGCGAAATCGGAATCCTGAGCATTCGCTCATCACATCGGCATTCACCTTTGTCGCGTTATGGGAAGAACGACGACCCAATACTCAAAATGTCATTCAGCAAATCAAAATTCAAAAGCACAGTTAGTTCGCAAGAGTTGATCATGAACAACGGCCTTTCCAGCGAATCAAGAGAACTGCGTCGGCATTTGCTGTCTCACAACGGCAGCTTCATCTTCAAGATGTTTGTCGAAGCGTAGATCATCGGCGTTGATCCACGACGGCGTTTGCACATCCACCATCATCGAATCTTTGTCCCGCTTAAATCAACTGGAAATCGGAGGCACTACGAATACCTCGCTGGATTACCATACGGCGACTTCATCAAATGTTCAGGCTTGCGAATCGCTACCGGGAATCGCGTGCAGCAAAAAGCGATTCCCGCCGACACAGCCTCAGTATTCAATGCGAGCAGCAGCCAGCTTTCTGAAAGAACGCTGCAGATCATTCTTGATTTCGTGGAGCAGCCGATCGACCTCTTGCCGCAATTCAGTCAAGCCTTTGACCGTCGCCCCATTCGATCCAAAGATTTTTCGAGTTCCGTTGGGAACGACAAGGCCTTCTCGATAAGTGCTGTCGATGGCGATCTTGTCCAGGTGCCACTTGCATCGTTCGACCAATATCAATTCGGTGCCTCGCAAAGCGCTCAATGCGTTGTTGTCCATTGTGTATGCAATGGCGGCGATGTCATAGCTGGAAATGTCGGGGGGCTTGTCTGCGTCGTACCGAAGTGATTTGAGCAGGCGAATGGCCTTTCGCAACCCTCCAATTGTCAAACCGTCCTTTTCACAAATTCGTTCATTGTGAAGAAACGGCAGGTTTCGAATCGTGGATTTTGCCCTGCAGTCAAGCACATCGACGCCACGGAAAACACTTCGACCTGTAGTATCGTACCGCAGCGTGTTTCTCCAGTTCGACGACACAACATCAATTTTTCTTCGCAGCGAACCTCCGGATATCGAGACCGACTTCGCCCCTAAAACATCAAGGTTGGCTTCCGGAAAGCGGGCTCGAAGTACCCCGATGCTCTCACGACGCAGCAGAAGCAAATCGTCTATGGGATTTCCCGGATAAGGATTTGTGACTGGTCCAGCAGCGTCCACAGTCACGAACTTGCAAGTCAGCGTGAGCAAGTCAATGTCGCTATGTGCTCGGATATGAGTATCGCTGGTCACCGATCCCTGATACGCGAAATCACAAATCAGCTCTGCTTTTTCCAGCTGATTCTTAACGCGATCACCTTCGCGATACGTGTTGTCCGTGTACTGTTTATCGATTGGCTGCATTGCGCCGATCGCGTACTTGACCGCCGTTCCCTCGCCACGGAGGCGATCTGAGTCGTAGGCTTCGTTGAGAGTCGCTGTTTTCTCAAAAGTGTCAACACGCCGGGCTCGCATCTGGCCGAGCGCCTTTGTAAATCCGCTGGATGAAAAGTGAGGTCCCTGGTTCACGACACTGACTCCTTTCGAGTCGAAACAATCTTCTTCAACTGCATGCGGCCGAACGTCAGCCGATGCTGGTCATTGAAATAAATTCCGGTCCCAACTGAGCATTTATCCGCAAATACGAGTTCGCAGGTGCCTCGATGGATCTGTAATGTTGGCTGATTTGGCTCAGGTTCGTTTGTGTAGGTATAGAGAAGCCTAAAGCCGACGCCTTCTTCGCGAGATAGACTCGCAGGGCCACTTGTTGACCTTGATTGATCAGTCTTGAGTACTACGGCAAGCCGCGACCACGTCTGCACGATCGTCATCTGGCCTGTCCATTCGGAAGCAGTCGTTCCATCAGAGTTGAGTCGCTGCCCGACAACCTCCCACATTCCGTTGACGTTGCAGAATCCAAGGACTTTGAGTACCGGCGGCCAATGCCAGACAATCCGATCAAAGAACCAGAAGATGCCTCCAAATAGGGAGGCCGTTCCAATACTGATCGTCACTCCGACCCAGCCCGAAAGCGATGTCAAAAGCGGCATCATGGAAAAAGCGAGGGCGGCCAGAAGGTAGATCTGGCGCTCTCAAGCGTGTCCCCGAACGGAATAATCATGCATTCTCAAAAACCCTCACTGATTGCCCAAAATGTGCTGCAGTCGAAGATCAAGTTTGGCGGCCTCGCCCATCAGCTATCCGGCCCCTCGTTCACTTAAGTGGCTACCATTCGGCGGATGGCCCGCGTCCGCCGTGAAACTGCCTGTCCGTCTCCCCGCTAGACCTCCTGGTGTCGCCAGTCTGCGCAGTCTGGATGGGCAAGCGATGCCTACATGTACGGCACTCACCCCAGAATTCGGCGTCTTCATGCCCAAGAACGCGGCCACACTCGCAATGACTTTCTTTGGCAGTAAATTCACAAGAATTCATTTTCATCCTAAAATCTCGCGAAAAAGGTGTAGCCGTTGAGTCGTCCCAGAAACGTTCTGAGGTTAAACCTGCGGCGAACGGCGTTTGTTTAATTCTGCAATTAATGCGTTTGGACTCGGTCACTCGTCCCAAACTCAGCAGTTTCGTATTGTACAAATAGACTTATAAACTCCGGGCGGAGCCTTGAGCGTCAGTTGCGTCGCTCAAGGCTCGTAATGTGTCCGGAGGTCATGTGAGGGCTTCATCTGACAATGAAGGCTCCGCCAACGCCAAGTGCCGAATTTCGGGCAGTGCATTTCCCATGTAGCCCTGAAGATCCCCATACAGCGAGGCGGTCCCGATTACGGCACGGTCGAGCTGCTTACGGCGTTTCTTCCAGAGCCTCAGCATCGCTCGCTGCTCAGAATCAAGATCCGACAGCATTTCGGAGAACGCTTCTGCAAGTGCGCTGACGTGGTGCTGAAATTCGGAGCTGCACAGATAGTTGTAAACGAGATCGCTTTTCTCGTTGCGCCCATCTGCCGCTTCACGTGCCTTTGCCAACTCGACCATTCCGGCGCGAATCGCCATCGCAAGAGGAAGAATATGGGCACGGCCACAAACCCAGACACCATCGATCTGGCTGAACGACTTGACTGCATCCGGCAGAACATCACTCACAAGAATTGCGCACTGAGCACCCGCTGCACGCTGGTCGTCCCTCAGTTTCGGCAACCATGCCGCCTGCCAGGTCTTCGTTCGCTTTGATTCCCAGAGAATTGATCCGCAGGCACGACCGACAGTCGTGTGGACATGCTGCAGAACGTCTCCGCCGGCCCGCCCCGTTGCGGTTGGTTCGTGAACATCATTCGGGAAGGCATCGCTGAGGATGGATTCAATTTCCAGCTCAAGCACTTCACCCTGCAACTGCTGAGAGCCCTGTTCCGCCCGGCGTTTCAGCTCATCGATCTTCTTCAGAAGGTCGTCGATCTGTTTATCCTTCTCTGCGGCCTTCAAACGATGCTGTTCGTCAGCATCGGTCATCGCCTTGGTGCGAATTTCGTCTCGCTGCTGGTCGATCTGACGCGCCACGTCGAGTTCCAGGGTTTCCGCTCGCTCCTTCAGTTCACGTTCACGCTTGCGGAGATCCAATTCATTGCGTTCCGCAGTCTTCAGGTTCTCCCGAAGGCGATTCAATTCAGTGACGTTCGCATCAAGCTGGAGCCGAAGATCATCTTCAGCCTGTTTTCGAGCATCTGCGGCAATCTTTTTACGTTCGCTGCTGACGAGATTCTGAACTTCCTGTTCGATCTGGCTTCTTTGCTCTCCCAGAGACCTTTCGAGGTCCACGAGCGACTTTTCCCGCTCGGCAATCTGCTGTCGAATAGCAGCGACTTCTTTTTCGGAATCCACACGGATTTGTGCACGCTCCGTATCAATCTGACGCGCTACCTCGAGCTCCATGTATTCCGCTCGCTCGTGTAGTTCACGCTCACGCTTGCGGAGATCCAGCTCATTGCGTTCCGCAGTCTTCAGGTTCTCCCGAAGATGCTTTAACTCAGTTTCGTTCGCATCAAGCTGGAGCCGAAGGTCATCTTCCGCCTGCTTGCGGGCGTCTGCGGCAATCTTTTTGCGTTCGCTGTTGACGAGATTCAGAACTTCCTGTTCGATCTGGTGCTTCTGCTCGACCAGCGATTTTTCAAGCTGTGCCAGCGATTTCTCTCGCTCGGCGACGTTATGCCGCTTGGCAGCAACCTCAAGCTCAACTTCCGCTCTGATCTGAGCCGACAGCTGAGCCTCCATGACTTCTGTGATTTCGAACTCTGCACGACATGACGGACACGTGATCTGATTTCCCACTGACACTAACTCCTGTTGAACATGGTTTGCTTGAATCGATCAGTTGTTGTCGATTCTTCTGCAGGCCAATAACCAGGGGGTCAGGAGTTTGTCCGAAACGATTCCTCGGTTTTTCAGAGATATGGCATCCGGCGGAGTAATCGCTCACTGCTTTCCTCGGACGGAACGAAGCCAAGTGAGTCAAGAACGGGAGAGAAATACCGCAATGCCGTTGGTCCAATGACACGAACGTGTTCGGAAAAACAAGCAATCGCTTGAACCCATTGCGCTGCGTCGTTCCTGTAAGCAGCGGACGTCAGTGAAACTGCTTCGGCAATCAACACGAGAAGATTTCCGGATGCTTTTCCATTCGATAGTTGTCGCAGAATGTGTTCCGCAGTTTCCAGCAGTTGCAAACGCTCTTCAGTGGTTCGACCTGGCTGCCTGGCACAGGCCAGAATCGAAAACGCACTGGTATCGCTCTTTGAGCCCGCTTCAGGCGGCGGCAACATTCGGCCCAGACGACGACTGAGTTCGCATCGGTAGAAAGTTGTGAAATCTTTTGAATACGTATCTGCAGACAAATCAGCTTCATGGCGTTCAATAATGGCCGCAGCTTCAGAAAGTCGCCCCGCTCTCAACAGAGCATGCACAAGATAACACTCAGTGCGGCGCACATTGTGCGGGTCAAAGATACGCTGCAGCTGAATCGAATCATTAAACAACTCTTCCCATCCGTCCTGATCCAGCATCACAAAGGCACGAGCCAGCGTGTTCATCACTTCGATTCTCTGCTGGGCTGAAAACGACTTCGGTGTGTTCCTGCAGACGCTCAACGACTCTTGCAACCAGTCTGCCGCTGCTTGAAAATCACAGGCGTCAAACAGTGCAGTCGCATTGACAACTGCATGTTTTGCCTCGTCTTCGTGAGACAGAACCTCGCGGCAGCCATCCAGGATAGCCTGCATACCGGCGACAATTCCCAGTGACTCCTGGAATCTTCCGGTATGCCTCAACGAATCGGCATGTTGCCGGTGAAGCTCAAGACGCTTGAACTGCGGAACATCGGCTGCAAAACCATTCGTCTGAACTCGAGCACATAGGTGAATTGCCGCATCGTAGCTGCGTTCATGATCAATCAGGTAGCCAAGTTGGCCAAGAATGGCATTTGTCTGTCGTGCATTCAGCGGTCCTGACCGAGTCAACTCATTTCGAACTTCGCCAATCCGTGCAATCTCATCAGCCAGTTCCCCCAGAGTATTGACAGACCAGACCGTTGCAAACTTGTCATGAAATGGCTGGCTTTCCTGGCAGGCAGGAGTAGTGACCAGCAAAGTTCCGGAGCCGTACTCTCGCAAAAACGCATCCAGTTTTTCATTTATCCGGCTGACTGGATTCAGCGTGGCATTCAGTCCTGGCTCCACCACAGCACAGGCGGAAGAAAAAACAGGGCACGCTTTCCCTGACAGCGCGTCGAGTGCTGAAAGCAACCCGGCAACATCCATCGAGTTACCCAGGCAATGCTCGCCTAAGGACTCAGCAAAGCAAAAACCGGCCGATTCTGGAATCCCTCCCGACAGTGCCTGGTTTGAACTGTCGCAGAGGCGCAGGAGCAGAGACCGAATCCCTTCGGCGGTGAAGGGAAGTAGAGACGAATTTCGCAGGTCGTCAAAAACGTTCGTTACGAGTGGATTGACCAGCCCCACCTTGTGCAATGGATCGTACAACAGCCCCACAATTCTTGGGAATGGTGCCTGAAAAGCCAGTGTGAGCTGTTCGGGCAGTAAACCGGCGGCGACAAATCGTGGGACGCCATGCTCGGGCCAGCACACGCCCGCATCGACCCACTGAGCGAGTTTCTCCGCAACACATCGCCTGCTCGCCCCGGCGTTGTCACTTTGCCATACCGCGCGCGCCCAGATGTCGAGAGCAAATACCGGATTCGATCGAATTATTCCGTCAGTCAGTCGGAATTTGCCGTTTCCATCCATTGTCACACGCCAAATGAGAGTAATTTCTTCGATCCGCTGGGCAGATGAACTACTATCCGATTCGCAGAGAAACCTTCTGCACTTTCGGCCACTCCATCAGGAAGTACTCGCCAAACAACTGGCTTCACCACACCCTCGGATGAAGTTTTCATCTCAGGCGCAATTTCAATTCCTGCCGGATAGTAGTGCAGCCGAACGACCGCTCCATCGTGAACGGCTACTAGCTTTCCTGGCAGCCGTTCCGCCATCAAATATCCCGGCGATGGGTTAAACTTCTGCTCAGGCAGAGAACCCAAACCAGAGGATTCAGCGACAAGCATGGGCGAATCGCTCGCCTGGTACGACTTTGGTCGAAGGGTTTCCGCCCAGTTAGTACCAAAAGCCGCAACAGAAATTACCTCAGGTTCTTCTCTCAGCTGAGACTCAAGGCGTTCCGCAGCCGCAGTGACTTCGTCCAGCCATTCCTGATAGTCAGGGTCGTCGTCCACTTCCGGTTGTGAAAACTGATCGTCGCAATCTGCAGCTACCATTGCCGCTAATCGCGATTTGGCTTTTTCGATGTACCAGGATTCCAGAAACCCGCTTCGCGAGGCGATCGCCAGATCCTCAGCTTGAATCCAGATTCCACGTCCACAGCGAAGTGTTCCCGGGCCACCCTCGGAAGACTCTGTTACAACGACATCCCAGGTTCCAGCCATCGAATTCTGGTCGAATGGCACGATGAACCATAAGGAGGCATCATCCACATGTTGCGTCACAATCGCCCACTCGACGCCAAGTTCGGCGGTTGCAGAGAAAACGTACAGATCTCCCACCGCCGGCGAAGGACCGCGTTCTGCAATCTTCGCTTCAGTGGTCTTGAATTTCTCCAAAGCACCACGTGTCCGAGCCCGAAAATCTTGAGGGTCTCTAACCATGTTGATCACCGTTCTTTTTCGCCAATGACTGCCGGACGGTCACTCGTTCCCTGAGTGATCCCAGAAAGTTCATGTCGTCATACACGGTCGTGCGTTCTACCCCAAAGGTCGATTGAATTTGTTCTACATTGAACTCACCGGAGGTGTCTTTTCCGGTCCAGACATCAGCCGCACGATCAAGCAGGCGATGCAGACGGTCTCGGACGGCGGCTGTTCTGCGTGAACAATCAATCTCCGAATGGATTTCCTTTATCAGGTACGCGCGTGATTCTGTTTCTTCATAACTAGCACCGGGCAGATCCGTCCGGATGTTTCCGGAAGAATCTTCGAAGTATTCTGCAGCAAGATGGCGACCTGCTGCCGGTACCACCGCTCGCGACTCATTTACGAGTACCGTCAGGGCTTTTTTCAGGGCATTTATTGAGAAAACAGCAATTCCAAAAGCCTTGAGGCCAACAATTGTTTTCGCAAGAATTTCCTGCCCACTGAGTCCGATCGTTGAGAATGACTGAAGGCCGTCAAACATCAGTCCACTGCTCAGTAGTGCTTCTCGAAGCTGCTTTTCATCAGACGCATTGCCAGCCGCGGCTCCGCGAATCGCGTATTGCGAGTCTCCACTGAAGCCCGTCCCACTTTGCGCGTCGCCAGTTGCTATCGGTATAAGTTCCTCGGCTTCGACGAGCTCGGCCACAGTTGCTTTCAGATTCTGAAAGATCGCATGACCGGTAGGATCATGCCGCTTCTGTTTCTCCCACACGAAATTTTGGATATTCCGTACAACAGCGGCATCGATTGAACCACTCTCAGCCAACAGTGCCCGCAGACCGCGGAGCTTTTGCAGTATAGATCGGTCAAAACAGTCGTGCGCCAAATCCAGGATCGATTCTTCTTCGTCCCAGGTGTTTCCCGCGTAGCCAAGCAATGATGGCCCCGAGTGATATATTCCGCGCCGTCGAAGGACAGACACAAGAATGCGACGAATTGCGTCAACGACCTGACCGTGACCTTCACTGTCATCATCGAAATCGCGAAGAAAATCAGAAAAGACTGTGGTCACTCGTGGCTACCCCTGATTTCCGAACTGGCGAATCATTTCCGTTTGAAGTCGCTTCAAATCGATCTCGGACAATCGTCCCATCACTCGTTCCGGAACAAGATTTCGAACTTTGTGCTCACGAAATGGCCAGGGTTTCAGAGAAAATAGAGTCAATTTCGCCAGCCCATTGTCCTCTGTCGCCGTGACGATCATCTCATTTTTGCGGTATGTCGATTTGTTCTCGGCCCCCGTTCCTTTCAGGAACACAAAGTCTCGCTTTGCTGGCCGTTCCTGTACACAGGCCCCGGGATGATGGTCCCGACCTTCAGCTTCAAATCCCCACCATTTGTCGGGCACAGCAAACACACAGCCCAGCAAGTCGTCGCTGTTGTTCGACTGAATCGGATCTTCAAGACTTTGGTCTGTCATCATTCGAAACCTCTCGCCACAGGGGAAATATCGAGTCCACAGGTTAGTGGAAGAAGCCCACACTGAAAAACGACAGGGTGCAATTCAATGCGTTATGGAGCGAAATTGCAGAAGCTGGAGAAGAATACTCTCGAAAGTTCCAGACGTTTCCCCAAATCGCTGGTTAACGGCTGGCAGGATACTCACGGCTGCGAATTTCCCTCCGCGCATCTGGATTCAAATACGCCTGACCTGCGACAAAGCCAATCGCGTGACTGTATACTCCTACGGACGTCACAGCACATTTGCCTTTGACCTGTTGCCAAATACGGACGCACGATGAACCAATTCGCTTCGAAATCGCGGGTGCCTGCCCACAACTGCGGTTACGCAATGGAAAGGCGATCGCTGTGATTTCCATTGCGCCGGACGATCTGGATAACGTCACACGCTGGTACTTTGCCGTCGGCGGACTACAGACACAGACTGATGTCTTAGAACTGTCGAAAGCAATTCGCCTCGAACGTCTCAAGGTTTTCCCAACGCAGGCCGAGCTGGCGTTCAGTTTGGACAGCCCGCTCGTGGCCGGAATCATGCAGCATTACGGCGAAACCGTGATTCAGCATGAACTCATCATCGAAGCCGAGCATGTGGACGACCCGCAGTTGATTCCCATGACAGCCGGTGCAATCCTGGCCGCCTTACGGATTCGGACCGGAGCCGAGATCATCTGCCCCGCCGTCTGTGATACCTCATGGGCCATGCTTCGCGGGCTCATGGGAAATGCGTGCAAAGCGTATCGGGTTGAGCCGGCAATGTACTCCCATGAGTTCACTGCGCCGATTTCGGTCACACTCGATGATCTGGACTGGATGCGTTCGAATCTCGGTAAACTGGTCGAGCTCAACAGCGACCATCGGTTTGAGACCGCTCTCGATGCTCTCTGTTCCTACCTGCACGCCGCCAACTATCGCATGATGGCCGCTCAGCTCTGGGCCGGTGTCGAAGCCATCTTTGACGTCACCTATGAAATCAGCTTTCGGCTACCACTCCTCGCCGCACTGCTGCTGGAGAAGCGAGGAGCCAAATGTCGCGAACTGAAGAAACATGTCAAAAAGCTCTACACCGAACGTTCAAAAGCCGTTCACGGCGGCGAAATCTCTGAAATCATTTTGAAGGAGCATGTGGCCTCTGTTCGCTCCTTGCTGGCTCGCTTGCTTGGGAAAATCATTCAGAATGGAAACCTGCCGACCAGCGAAGACTTCGACGATCTCACGGTAATGGCAGATTCTCCCGCAATTGTTCCGGACCAAAGCTGATCTCTCAGGTTAATCAATCATCAGTGGACACGACATGTTCAGTGCCAGCTCAGAACTGAGCATGGCCAGGTATTCTGAAAGAACCAACACAATGACCAACGGCCTCTCTGACAGCAATCGTCCATCACTCTTCACAACACACAAAGCCCTTGCGGTCATGGAAAAACTCCTGGCCGACCAGAATCAGTCTGACGCACAGACAACGTACGAACCGTGTTGTGGATCCGGTAGTTTTCTGATGACTGCCGCCCAGCAGGTGGCGGCACTGTCCGCTGGCAGCGACTATTCGACGGAGCGAACGATCGACCTTCTGCTGACGAACCCTCCATTCAGCAACAGCTGAATTTCATCCGCTCGCATTTCAAGCACATCGTTTCCACTTCCAAATCACCACGCAAAGTCAGTCGTTCTCTATGGCAAATCACAGTGAAGTCGTTTCATTCATCTGGGGCGTTGCGGATCTGATCCGCGATTCGTTCCGACGTGGGCATTACCAGGACGTAATCCTGCCGTTCACTGTTTTGCGCCGTATTGACCTTGTCCTTGCCCCCACCAAAGCCAAGGTGCTTCAGACCTACAACAAACTGCACGGCAAGCTCGACAACCTTCACCCGCAGCTCTGCAAGGCATCCGGCTTCGCATTCTACAACACGTCGAAGTACGACTTCGAAGAGTTGCTGAGTGAACCCATGCAGCTGGCCGCGAACCTGCGAGCCTACATCAACGGATTTTCGGACAACATGCGGGAAGTCGTGGAGAAATTCGACTTCGAAAGCACAATCACAAAACTCGAATCTGCCAATCTGTTGTTTCGAGTTGTAGAACGCTTTGCCGATAGGTCCAAGCTCGATTTGCGGCCAGATTCGATTTCGAATCACGAGATGGGATATGTGTTTGAAGAATTGGTCCGCAAGTTCAACGAAGCGCTGGACGAAAATCCAGGGGAACACTTTACGCCTCGTGAAGTGATCCGGCTGATGGCTCAGTTGACGACGTTCCACGATGCCAAGGAACTCAAGAAGGGCAACGTGATCCGCACGGTCTATGACCCATGCTGCGGATCCGGCGGGATGCTCACCATTGGCAAGGAGCAGATTCTCAGCATCAACAAAACTGCGGACGTTCACCTGTTTGGACAGGAAGTCAATCCGCAGACCTTCGCGATGTGCAAGTCCGATCTGTACATGAAGAGTGAAGATGGTCGCGATGCCGAAAACATTGTCTTCGGTAGCACGCTGTCCCATGACGGTCATGCCGATCGCACATTCGATTACCTGCTGGCGAATCCGCCGTATGGCAAAGACTGGAATCTGGATCAGGACGAAGTCCGCAAAGAGGCGGCACGAGCAAGCAGAAACAGGTTTGAAGCAGGCTTGCCAAGAATCAGTGACGGTCAGTTGCTGTTCCTGCAGCACATGCTCGGTCGCATGCACAACGCCAGCGAAGGCACCAGCCGAGTCAGCATCATCATGAACGGCTCACCGCTGTTCACAGGTGACGCCGGCTCCGGCGAAAGCGAGATTCGCCGCTGGATCCTGGAGAACGATTACCTTGAGACACTGATCGCCCTGCCTCAGCAGTTGTTTTACAACACGGGCATCAGCACTTACGTCTGGATACTGAGCAACAACAAACCGACCAACCGCCAGGGCAAGGTGCAGCTAATCGATGCGTCAGAAGCCTGGCTGTTGCGTCAGAAAAGTCTTGGCGCCAAACGGCGTGACATTCCAGACGGTGTCGAACGCACGGACAACTACCTTCCGTACATCATCGAGTTGTTCAAGCAGTTCAAAGATGCCGAAGTCACAATTCCCGCTGAGGAGCCCAAAGTGCTCCGCAGCAAGGTTTTCCCATCGACAGCTTTCGGATTCCGCAAGGTAACAATTGAACGACCGTTGCGGCTCAATTTTCAGGCGAGTGCGAAGCGAGTTGCCCGTATTGAGGATTCGACTGCCTTCAAGAATCTCGCGACCAGTCGGAAGAAGGATGAAGCTGAACGAGCTGCGGAGATCGCTGCTGGCGAAAAGACGCAGGCAGCCATCCGCAAAGTTCTGAAGAAGTTGCCAGGAGATCTCTGCCAGGATCGCAATGCTTTTGTGGCGATTCTCGATGATGTATTCAATAAGGCCAGTGTCAAGATTTCGGTGACCGTTCGGCGCGCCATTCTTGATGCTCTAAGTGAACGTGATCCCGATGCTCCGATCTGCTTCGACAACGATGGTAACCCAGAAGCTGACACATCGTTGCGTGATACAGAGAGTGTGCCGCTCAACTATCTCGACGAAGAAAACGTACCTTCCGAGAAAAAAGTACAGACATTCTTTGAGCGTGAAGTTCTACCGCATGTTCCCGACGCCTGGATCAACGAATCGGTGCGAGACGAAAAAGACAAAGAAGTCGGCATCGTTGGATATGAAATCAACTTCAACTGGTACTTCTATAAATATCAGCCGCCGCGTGCATTGGAATCGATCGAAGCCGACATCAAAGCTGTTGAGCAGGATGTCCTGCGGTTGTTGCAGGAGGTCGCCGGTTAATGGAAGCAACGATCGATACAAAAAAAGTGCGTAGTTGGAAGCGGTACGAAGATCTGCGGGACTTCGAGGTCGAGTGGCTTGGTAAGGTGCCAGCGCATTGGGAGACGCGCCGACTGACAACGGTTTGCGATTTTGCGTCTGGGAAAGCACATGAGCCCTACGTTGAGGAAGGCGCGAAATACGTTTGCGTCAACTCCAGGTTTGTTTCAACTGGCGGGGCCACTCGGAAATACTGTACTGAGAACCTGAGTCCTGCGAGAAAGAATGATATTTTGATGGTTATGAGCGACCTTCCTAACGGACGCGCATTAGCCAAAGCGTTCTTTGTTGAAGAGGACGACCTCTACGCTGTAAACCAAAGAGTTTGCATCATCACACCGGAGAAGGCACAGCACTCGCGATTTCTGTATTACCTGCTTGATCGCAACCCGGTTTTTCTTCGATTCGACGATGGATTCAACCAAACTCATCTGTCGAATGCAGTGTTCACGAAGTTTCCGCTGCTAATTCCCCCACTCGCTGAGCAGCGGGCGATTGTGGCATTTCTGGACCGGGAGACGGCTCGGATCGATGCATTGATCGGGCACAAGGAACGGCTGATTGCCCTGTTGGAGGAAAAACGCCAAGCCGTCATCACCCACGCCGTAATCCGAGGACTCAACCCCCGTGCGAAAATGAAGTCGTCTAAAGTTCCGTGGCTAGGGGAAATTCCAGACCATTGGCAAGTTGCTCCACTAAAACACGCCGTCTTGTTTCAAGAAGGGCCTGGCCTTCGGCAGTGGCAATTCACTTCTGATGGTATTCGAGTGATCTGTGTGACAAACATCACCGAAGCTGGAATTGACTTTAGCACCTACCAGAAGTTCATTTCTGAAAACGAATATGAACAACACTATCGTCATTTCACTGTACGCAAAGGCGACTTGCTCCTTTCGAGCTCCGGCAATTCGTGGGGTAAAGTCGCGGAGTATCAGGACGATACGCCGGTCATATTAAACACAAGCACGATTCGGGTTTATCAAAACCGTCAGGCTATGTACAGGCGGCCTCTGATCAAATGGACCTTGCAATCAGTTGCCACACGAGAGCAACTTGAACTCATGATGACGGGTTCGTGTCAACCCAACTTCGGTCCAAGTCACCTAGCGAACGTCTTAGTTGCAATTCCTCCAGTCGATGAACAGTCTGAAATCGCGCAGTACCTTGACGAAAAGACGCAAGGTTTCAGTGATCTGAAATTGCGTGTTCTTTCTGGTATTCAACGGCTGCAGGAATACCGATCCGCCCTTATCTCAGCAGCCGTCACCGGGCAAATCGACGTTTGCGAAGAGGTGCTCCTTAATGACTAAACCCATTTCCGAACAAGCCCTTGAAGATGCCGTCACGCGCGACCTGACCGCTGCTCACTACATGTTGCGTCCTGCGGCCGCATATGACAAGTCACTGTGTCTTGATGCCGGGCCGCTGATTGACTTCATTGAGGCAACTCAACCGAAGGTTTGGCGGAAGTTTGTACAGCAACACGGCAGTTCGTCTCGTGATGCGTTTCTGCGTCGTGTTGCCAATGCTGCCGAATCGGACGGGATCGTCACAGTTTTGCGACAGGGAGTAAAGGCTAACGGTTGTCTGTTCAAGCTGGCCTTCTTCCAGCCCGAGACTTCACGCAACTCCGAAACGGAGCAGCTTTTTCAGGCCAACCAGTTCTCGGTCGTTCGGCAGCTTCGTTACAGCGAAAGGACAGATCACAGCCTGGACCTGGTGCTGTTCCTGAACGGCTTGCCGTTGTTCACGGCCGAGCTGAAAAATCCACTGAACGGTCAGGACGTGACCGATGCGATCACTCAGTACCGTCGCCACCGCGATCCTCGTGAGCCCATGTTCGCTCTTGGCCGGTGCGTGGCTCACTTTGCTGTCGATCCGTTTCTGGTCTACATGACGACACAATTGAAAGGCAACGACACGATCTTCCTGCCATTTAACATGGGACAGGGAGACGGAAAGAACAAAGGGGCGGGCAACCCGGCTCCAAAGCTCGGCGATGGATTTTCTACGTCCTATCTCTGGAAGGACGTCTGGGCGACCAATCGAGTCCTGGAGCTGATGCAGTATTTCGTCCAGGACATCCGCGACCGCGACGAAGACGGCAAGCTGAAACGCACCGTGATCTTTCCCCGCTTTCACCAATTGGATTCCGTGCGAGCCCTTGTGGCCGATGCTCGTCAGAATGGCCCGGGGCAGAATTATCTGATCCAGCACAGTGCGGGCAGCGGCAAGTCGAATTCCATTGCCTGGCTGGCTCACCGACTGACATCACTGCACGGAGCCGACGGCAAGCCTGTGTTCGATTCCGTGATTGTCGTGACCGATCGCGTCGCACTCGACCGTCAATTGTCAGGAACCGTCAGCTCGTTCGAGCAAACTGCCGGACTCGTCGAACACATCGACAAGGGTGGTCGCCACTTGAAGGAAGCTTTGGAATCCGGCAAGCGGATCATCATCACCACGCTGCAGAAATTCCCCGTCGTGCTGGAAGAAGTCCGCAAGATGGAGGACGAGTGGAAAAAGCAGCAGAAATCTGCGGCGTCTGGATCGGGTGCCTCGATTGCTGATTCTTCCGGTCAGCAGACCGCCGCGTACAAAGGGATCCCTGCTGATGCCGATCCAGTTCAGGAGGACAGTGCCTGGGCATTGCCGTCGCTTCAGAATGAATTCCTGAGCAGCGAACCTGGAACAGTGCCGTCTCATCGACCGACTTTCTATCGACCCGAAGGAACTCGGTTTGCATTGATTCTGGACGAAGCTCATTCATCACAAGGTGGCGACGCCAGCAAGGAAATGAAGAGAACACTTCGTGTCACCTCCGACGATGAAGAAGAGATGACACCGATGGAATTGGCCCTGAGAGATCAGGAAGCGCGCGGTCGAATGAAGAATGTCAGCACATTCGCCTACACCGCAACGCCAAAGGAACGGACACTGGAATTGTTCGGACAGAAAACACCGACCGGAACTTTTGAACCGTTCAGCCTCTATAGTATGCGACAGGCCATTGAGGAAGGTTTCATTCTTGATGTGCTGAAAAACTACATCTCCTATCGCATGTTCTGGACGCTGCTGAAGAAGGTCAAAGAAGATCCAAAGTACGACCGCCAAAAAGCCAGTCGATTGCTCACGCGATTTGTCGCTGAAAATCCAAAGACAATTCGCGAAAAGGTTGAAGTGATCTGCGAGCATATGAACTCAAAAGTGATCGATCAGGTCAACGATCGAGCCCGAGCGATGCTGGTCACCAGCTCACGACAGCAAGCGGTCACATACAAACTGGAGGTTGATGCTTACCTGGAAGAAATGGGTTTCAAGTGGAAGACCATTGTCGCATTCTCCGGGACTGTCGAGCATGAGGCGACTGGCAAGGAATACACCGAATCCGGAATGAACGGCTTCTCTGACGCTCAGACTGCCGGCAAGTTTGCCACAGAGCCATACCGACTGCTGATCGTCGCCAATAAATTCCAGACCGGTTTCGATCAGCCGCTGCTGCACACGATGTACGTAGATAAGAAGCTGGCCGGTGTGAACGCTGTGCAGACACTTTCACGACTCAATCGAGTGATGCCGCCTCACAAGACCGAAACATGCGTCATCGATTTTTCTGATAACGCCGACGCCATCAAAGAAGCTTTCAGCAAATACTACGGCCAAACCAGCCTGAACGATTCCACAGATCCCAACGATCTGTACAAGATCGAAAGCCAGATGAAGCGGTATGGCTTCTTCTTCCCGGACGATCTTGCTTCGTTCGCAAAAGCCTTTTACACGCCTCGCGTGAAGATGGAGAACGTCTACGCGGCATTGAGTGACGTCCGCAAGCGTGTGGAGTTTTCCGGCGAAGATGAGCAACGCGAGTTCCGTAGTCTGCTGCATCGTTACGCAGACTTGTACGCATTTCTGGGCCAGATAATTTCCTTCTCAGACGCGGAACTGGAGCAACTCTTTCAGTTCTGCCGATGCCTGCTGCGAATTCTGCCCGTACCGAAGGAAGATCAACCGAAGGAACTGCAGCAATTCGTTGACGTGAACACCGTGCGACTCGTTCAGGCCGCCAAGCAGGAACTCAGCCCCGACACCAGCAAAGGCGAACTGAAACCTCAGGATCTGACCACTGGTGGCGGCAGCGGCAGTGAAGAGCACTTGGAACCGCTCTCGGAAATCCTGAAACTACTGAACGACCGTTTCGGCACCACCTTTGAGCCCGAGGACCAGGCATTTCTGGAAACGTTGGAGCAAAAGCTCGACGAAGACCACGGCATGGCCGCCAGCTTCGCCGTCAACAGCCGCGAAAACGCCCGCCTCACCTTCGACCACAAAGTCCGCGACCACGTCCAGGACATGATCGACACCAACTTCAAGTTCTTCAAACAAATCAACGACAAACCCCAGTTCGCCAACTTCCTCAACGACCTGCTGTTTGATCGGTATGCGGAGCGGAAGAGCGATGATCGCCTTCCATATGACGATGCCAGCAAGGACTGAGCGCCGCAAGGCAACGGCAACAGAGTGCCCGGTTTCTACACTTCTCTGATGTTTCCGAGAATAAAAATGCCAGACGCCAAGAAAAAAGTTGGCCAGGATTGCCCTGGCGATGGGAAGAATAACTGCGGAGTTGTTACTGCGGAAGATACGCTGCGCGAGTTGATTCAAAAGCTGGTCCCCTGTGATACGACTGTCAGCATCGACCAATTCTCACTCAAGACTATCAACATTCGCAATCTGGCTGATGAGCTTGATGAAATTGCCGAGTCGTATGCTCAAGAAGTAGCATTACTAAATCGCCGGAGAGAAACGGCGTCAAGTGAATACGAAAGATTGAAAGAGTCACGCTGGCTCATCGTGCCTTCAAATATTGAGGAGATTCTGGGGGGGCTCACAAAACCATCAATTGGCGAATACTCGGAGTTCTATAGAGCAGCCAACGCTGCATTTTCAGAAATCACCTCGTACTCCGACCGCCTTGATGAAGCAGCACGGCGACTTAGACGCAAACAAGAGATCGTTGCCAATCTCAAACAGACTTCGCTTGAGAATGCAGCCCAAAACCTTCGGCAACAAGTTGAAGCGTTTTCGGACGAATTAGCAGGTATCAGTAAACGGGAGTCGGAAATTGCAGAGGTCCTTGATCTCGTTTCTGAGCTGACTCCATCTGAGAGTCTGAGGGTATTGGCAGAAACTACTCAGGAAGTTCGGACAGCGTTATTTCAGTACGTTGCGAAGGGGCGACCGCTTACAGAGGATGGGCAGCGATTCGAGCGGATCTGCGGAAGCGCAGGCTTGGCTGGTCAGCTACTACGTTTTGCATGGCCGCAGGATCCTGGCGACGTGGACACGTTTCTCACCCAGGTTGCAGCCGCATTCGAAGGCGTTGATACCGCCACGGCCGCTCAGCTGATTGCTTATTTGGATCTTGGCCAGATTTACGACGTTCTTCGAATAGTCCCCAACTCCTTTGCGTCAGTAGGGTGCGTGGTGTTGTTGGACTCAATTATTCATGCCAGACCGACCCACCTGATGTTAACTCTGCCCAATCGCTGCAAGCCGTTGTCGCCAACCTGTACTGCAGTATTCGAAGAGTTTCAGCACGCGGCTCAAAGGCAACAATTCCCTCATGCTGTAGCGTTGTTCAGGGCTACACTCCATGGTTCGTGGTCAAAAACAGGTAACGACGTGGAGGAATTGAAATCAGATCTCCTGGACTTCACCAATAGTAATCCCGGGCTAACCAAGCACTATCATGAATTGCGATTGAGCGCGCAGCAACACTTTCTGAAACCACTGAGAAAAATTATTGATTCGGACGACTTCGCTAAGGCAATACAGCTTTGGGAGAAGTTTGGCGATCTTGACAGAAAAGTGGAGGAAACCGTTCGGCTCAGTGATATTCACCGCGGAATCGTAGGCAGTCATCGAGACCAGACAAGGAGGTATCTGGAGGTGGTAACCGTTCACGGGTCGAGCAGGATGCACGGAGCCGATTTGCCTTTCAGGCTGGCATCCACGGCATCGCAGAGCCACTGGTAGATGGGGCGTTTCTGGAGGCGGCAGGTTTCTGAGATGGTCAACATCCGTTCGATGAAGCGAC
>CAMAVB010000127.1 GCA_945861465.1 Candidatus Kuenenia stuttgartensis | reverse complement strand
CACTTTCAACCGCGACGGTGAGCAGGTTCCTGAAGTGCAGTGATCCATTCGTTGATGCCGAAAGGCGTTGAGCACAAATCCTCAACAGTACACACGATTGCGCGGGCTGTGCGTGATCCATTCGTTGATGCCGAAAGGCGTTGAGCACAAGTGGATTGTGCTAAGTCTGATGTGTCTCTGCCTGTGTGATCCATTCGTTGATGCCGAAAGGCGTTGAGCACAACGCAGCTTTCATTTCTTCGGCTCCAATGCATCCAGTGATCCATTCGTTGATGCCGAAAGGCGTTGAGCACAGTCTGGAAGATCAGTTGCTTCAGAATCGAATCACCGTGATCCATTCGTTGATGCCGAAAGGCGTTGAGCACGCGGAAGCAAAACTGATTGAGGCGATGGAAGCGAGTGATCCATTCGTTGATGCCGAAAGGCGTTGAGCACGGGCTTGACATTCATCCGTGATTCACCGCAAGTTGCGAGTGATCCATTCGTTGATGCCGAAAGGCGTTGAGCACATGAAACCAGACGAACGATTGACTCGTGTTTAGACTAGTGATCCATTCGTTGATGCCGAAAGGCGTTGAGCACATGCCGCTCGAATCGCTCATTGCACGTCGCACGCAAAACGTGATCCATTCGTTGATGCCGAAAGGCGTTGAGCACGTAAAGGACTTAAGCCAGGAGAATTCGGCGGACAGGTGATCCATTCGTTGATGCCGAAAGGCGTTGAGCACAACGCATTGCGGAACTGGAGGAAACGCTCGGAAGCTTGTCTTGTGATCCATTCGTTGATGCCGAAAGGCGTTGAGCACGCTACCACACCGGCGCAGGATCGAAGTTTCATTTCTTGTGATCCATTCGTTGATGCCGAAAGGCGTTGAGCACCAGCTTCAGCGGCCGGCGACACCGAAAGCGGAGTGTGATCCATTCGTTGATGCCGAAAGGCGTTGAGCACGTGCATCTGGAGGAGGAAGCCGACGCTAGACCTGGTGATCCATTCGTTGATGCCGAAAGGCGTTGAGCACCCGCGAATGTCCCGGTCGGTCATGTCGTCGAAGCGGGCGGTGATCCATTCGTTGATGCCGAAAGGCGTTGAGCACGATCTCAATGTTGACGTGCATTTGGAATGCCTGTAGTGATCCATTCGTTGATGCCGAAAGGCGTTGAGCACGTATCAATCAGGACACTTGAACACGACGGCATTGTGGTGATCCATTCGTTGATGCCGAAAGGCGTTGAGCACATGTAAATCCTTTGATTTGAAATTTAAAATTTGAAGTGATCCATTCGTTGATGCCGAAAGGCGTTGAGCACATGACCGCCGAAGAAAAGATTGGCCTGCCCGCGCAGTGATCCATTCGTTGATGCCGAAAGGCGTTGAGCACGAACCACGTCGCCCTGCTGCTGCAGGATCAAAGCCGGTGATCCATTCGTTGATGCCGAAAGGCGTTGAGCACCACGCGACCCTCCGCGCCGCCACGATCGCCACTCTGCGTGATCCATTCGTTGATGCCGAAAGGCGTTGAGCACGATCACGCTCGGACTGTTCGCGATTCTGGCACTCTGTGTGATCCATTCGTTGATGCCGAAAGGCGTTGAGCACATGGAGAGCGCGACGACGCGCCCCCCACCACTGCGCGTGATCCATTCGTTGATGCCGAAAGGCGTTGAGCACGTCGAGACGCGCAGAAGGATCGCCTTCCGTGCTCTTGTGATCCATTCGTTGATGCCGAAAGGCGTTGAGCACAGTGATTCAGGGCAACTGGTAGTTTTGGACACGCAGAGTGATCCATTCGTTGATGCCGAAAGGCGTTGAGCACAAGTTAGTCTTCAGTGTTCAGTGTTCAGTGTTCAGTGATCCATTCGTTGATGCCGAAAGGCGTTGAGCACTTGCCGGGCGTGGTGAGTCCGAGGGTAATGTCACCGTGATCCATTCGTTGATGCCGAAAGGCGTTGAGCACTGGAATCTCCAAGTTGCAAGTTGCAGGTTGCAGGTTGTGATCCATTCGTTGATGCCGAAAGGCGTTGAGCACCATCAGATCAGGAAAAACCAAAAGGGGACATTCTACTTATCAAGTAAAGCACAATGTCCCCTCTTCTTTTGTGTTCTCTGCAACCTTCGGCGAGCGGCATGTGTCAGCTTGCCTCTACGATGCGATGCCGGATGGCCATGAAACGCTGTCGAAGCGAAGGTTATTGTGCGTTGACAGCCGCTCGACAATGCGACGTTACCTTGTCAATATCTCGGACATGAATGTCCAGGCTACAGGAATCGCAGCTTTGGACCGAGCTTCAGGTGCGGGCGGGTGGCAGTGGTAGGTTGAATGTCTGTGTGATCAGTGATTGTGTGCCACTGGCTTTGCCAGTGCTTCCTTTTGCTGGATCAACCACGACAGAACCGGGCACTGGACCATCTCGAAATGCTGCTTCTTTTTCCTGTGAGTCGTGATGGTCTTTCTTCGACGAACATTCACACCATGCGCAAAAACACTGACAGAGCCGGTGCCACACATCAAAACATGCCTGACAGCGCGCCTACGCCTGCGCCTACGCCTGCGGCTCGCCGTTAAACGAAAATATCGACTCTCAAGGCAACCCCGCCACGGAGTGACGGGGCACATTGAGTTGCTGTCAGTGACTATGTCCATGTCCGCGCAGGTCGAGTTCGCAGGCGGTTGGCTTCGTCGTCGTTGACGAATACCTGATTTGCCGGGTCGAAAGTGAGTTTGCGTTTGAGGATCCACGACAAGGCGGCGGCATGACAGGCGATGTGCGAATTTCGCATGACTTCCGGATTCGCCACGGTTGGTTGTCGCGACTTCACGCTGTCAAAGAAGTTCCTGGCATGTGCTGACACGTCCAATCCCTTGACTTTTGCCGCCGCGTCCTGAAGCTCACGACGCAGCGTATCGGATGAAACTTCCGTTTCGCCATTGTCGCCGGTTTCGAGCCAGCCTTCGTCGCCGACAAATCGTACAGGACATGTCCCAAGTTTTGTAATCCAGTTGGGGCCACGATCACCAAATGGTGTTGCCAGAAAGTCGAGAATCAGCTTCACGCCGTTCTCGTACATGCAGGTGATGCCTGTGTCGGACGGTTCAAAGGAGACAGGTGTTGTGTTGTCCGCCTGATTGGCCCACTGGCAGAGATCGACGGTATGAGCACCCCAGTCAAGGAGTCTGGCACCGGAATCGAAGTCGTAGTATCCGCGCCACTTCCCTGTGACATACTGATTGTTGTACGGACGCCACGGAGCCGGGCCAAGCCACATGTTCCAGTCACACTGCGCCTTTGGCGGTGCCTGCTCGCCAGGTAACCAACTGATGTCCAGCGTTGGTATGTAGACGGAGGCATACATCGTATGCAACTTGCCAAGTTTTCCACTGTGAGCCAGCTCAACTGCCTGCACAAAATTCGGCACACTGCGACGCTGCGTTCCTGCCTGGAAAACGCGGCTCGTCGCGTTCATTGTTTCTGCCAACTGTTGACAGAGTTCAATCGTCAGCCCGCAGGGTTTTTCGCTGTAGACGTCTTTGCCGGCCTTTGCAGCCAGCATCGAAGCATCGGCGTGCCAGCGATCACCGGTCGCGATCAGGACCGCATCAATATCCGGGCGATCGAGCAGTTCCCGAAAGTCGCCGTACAGTTTGCAGTCAGAAGTACCGTAATGTTTATCGACGAGTGTCTTACCTGCGTCGCGGCGACTGGCCTGAACATCCGCAATTGCCACGCATTGCACGTCCGTCAGACCCAGCATTGCCGTCAGGTCGTAGGTGCAACGTGGCCCGATCCCGATCACTCCCAGCGTGATTTTTTCACTGGGGGCCACAGCACCGCCGCGCCCCAGGACATGTGCCGGAAGAATCATGGGCACTGCTGCTGCCAGCGAAGTTCCAAGGAACTTCCGCCGTGTACTACCGTGTTGACTTTTCATGGTTTCACCATATTTCCTGACACAAAGTGATGATTTCGAGGCCCCAATGTAATCCTTCTAACCTCGCAGCGTCAGAGAATCAAGCCGGTGATGGCCAGCAAGCACTGGCGCGGAAGGTTTTTTGCACATCGTTGTAAATTTCTTTACGGAATCGACCAGCTGATCGGCACGCACAAACAGCATGCCACCATATTGACATCATAAGTAAATGACGTAAGACTGTTGTCATGAAACGTACTCAGATTCAATTATCCGACGAAGTCTATGATCGAGCCTGAAAGCTCTGTGAGTCTCGCGAGATTTCTCTCGCCGAGTTGGCGCGACGCGGAATCGAGTACATCCTCAGTGTGTACAATATTGCGTCTGAAGGCGGGCAGAATTGGCAACCCCCAAAACCTCGGCGACTTGGCTGGACGGGGCTCAGTGACGCTGAAGTCAAGCAGGAGGCACAGCTGACAAGCACGGAAACCCTGGTCATCCAAAAGGCGCGTCACAAAAAGTCTCATGCTGTCGATTGATACCAATATTCTCCTGCACGCATTCAAGGAAGACTCTCCGAGTCATCAGGTCGCATATTCATAGCTGCTTTCGATTCAGGACGCCGATGATGTTGCCATTTTCGATCGAATTGCGTGAACGGCCTCGCTGCATTGGCACAAGGCACAAACGAGAAAAAGGCTCCGCAGCAGATGCCGCAGAGCCTTTCAGATTTTCAAGCACAATCACATTTGCCGCGACATAAACTATCTCGCAGCCGCCTGAGCCTCAATTTCCTTTCTGCGGCGTTCAAGGATTTCGCCCTGAAGACCACGCGGCACCTGCCGGTATGCAAGGAATTCCATACTGAATGTGCCTTTTCCCTGAGTCATCGATCGCAGTTCGTTGGCATAGTCAAACATGCTTGACAACGGCGCTTCGGCATTGATGACGCAGACGCCGCCATTGACTTCGGAACCCGTCACAAGTCCGCGCTTGCTGGAGATGTGCCCGGTGATCTGACCCTGGTATTCATCCGGGGTTTCGATTTCAAGTTTCATAATTGGTTCCTGCAGCGTCATGTCGGCCTTTTTCAAGGTCTCACGCATACAGCCGATACCAGCAATTTTGAATGCCATTTCTGAAGAGTCCACGTCGTGGTAGCTGCCGTCCTGCAAACGCATCCGGACACCCACCACTTCGTACTCGCCCAAAGGCCCCTTGACCAGACTCAATTGGAAACCCGCATCCACAGGTGCGATAAACTCACGGGGAATTCGACCACCGCTGACTTCATCGACAAACTCGTATGCCGTTTCGTGCGTGTCCGGCAGTGGTTCCAGCACACCCACGATGTGAGCAAACTGGCCAGAGCCACCGGACTGCTTCTTGTGCTTGTAGTTGAATTCCACGGACTTTGTAGGACATTCGCGATACGCAACACGCGGCTCACCGATGTTGCATTCGCATTTGTACTCGCGTTTGATTCGTTCAACGTAAATTTCCAGATGCAACTGCCCCATTCCGGCGATCAGCGTCTGTCCCGTTTCTTCGTCCGTGAGTACCCGGAAAGTCGGATCTTCTCGACGGAATCGTTCCAGTGCCTTGCTGAGCTTATCGGCATCGTCGCGTTTCTTCGGTTCGATCGAGAGCCGAATTACAGCCTGAGCCACGAAGATATTCTCAAGCGACAGGTGCAGGCCGTCGGCGGTGAATGTGTCACCGGACGCGCAATCGACACCGACGATGGCAATGATGTCGCCAGCGTCAGCCGAATCAATATCCTCACGGTCATTTGCGTGCATTCTCACAAGGCGTCCGAAGCGAACGGTGCGACCTGTTCGGGCGTTGATGTAAGATTGACCTTTGACGATCCGTCCCTGATAAATGCGGGTGTAAGTCAACTGCCCGAAACTTTCAACGACGGTCTTGAACGCCATTGCGACAAGCGGAGCATCGTTCGAGTCGCTGAGCAGAACTCGTGGGTGCTTGCCGTCTTCGCCAGCTGGCTGGCCGAAGTCATTTGCGTACTTGTCACGGTCGGGAGGACATGGCAGAAACCGGACAACAGCGTCCAGAGCCTCCTGAACACCTTTGTCCTTGAATGCTGTTCCCATCAGCACGGGCACGATCTGCTGTGCTAAAGTTGCGCGACGAATGACCGCACGAATCTGCGGAACGCTGACCTCGGATTCTTCAAGCAGCGCGGCCATGAGATCGTCGTCATGCAGCGACAATTCTTCCAGCATGTCCCGGCGAGCAGTCTCAGCGGCTTCTTTGTACTGATCCGGGATCGGTCGCCGGACAACGTCGCCGCCTTTTTCGCCTTCGAAGTAGACGGCTTCCATTCTGATCAGATCGACCACACCCTCAAATGCAGATTCCAGACCCATCGGGATCTGCAGCGGCACCGCATTGCAGCGCAGCTTTTCTTTCATGGCGACCATCACCTTGGCCGGATTCGCACCGGTGCGGTCCATCTTATTGATGAAGGCAATTCGCGGCACGCCGTAACGACGCATCTGTCGGTCTACGGTCAGCGACTGACTTTGCACACCACCGACTGCGCACAGAACCAGAATCGCACCGTCCAGAACTCGCAGGCTGCGTTCCACTTCGACGGTGAAGTCCACGTGCCCCGGAGTGTCAATGATGTTAATCGGATGCTCGATGCCGGTTTCTTCGTCCTTCCACTGCACACGTGTGGCAGCGGACGTGATTGTGATTCCGCGTTCGCGTTCCAGGTCCATATGGTCCATCGTCGCGCCGCCGTCGCCACCCTTCACTTCGCGAATCTTGTGAATGCGTCCGGAGTAGTACAGAATTCGCTCGGTCAACGTGGTTTTCCCCGAGTCGATGTGGGCCGAAATGCCAATGTTGCGAAGCAGGGAAATGTCAGCCATTGCAGAATGATCCTCAACGTGGAAAATGTGTACAGAAACAAATACAGGAACGGGGCGAGGTGCCGCCAGGAATCTTCAATTCACGAAAACTGTCGTCAGTCTGACTGATCGTCCAAAAAATGACCCGGCCAATCTAAGGAAGTTCGCCTTCCGGATGCTCAGTGCCTGTGTCCCGCACGAAAAAACGCACGTGGAACTCACTTGCCCTCCTGAAAGTGGTCGCGAAGACTCACTATACAACAGGCTTGCAGGACCAAAATCGACTGCAATCAAGTCAACCATCTCGCACTGCCACCGGCTGTTGCCAACCATGCCGCAGGTTACGATCTGAGCGAATAACGACAGCAAAACTGGCAAAAACCAACCCTCTTCAGCGCGCACCTATACCTCTTCTCGACTTTCGAGATCGCGGATGTTACCGACGCGAATGGCCTTTCGAAAGAGGAAGGGCTGCGAATTCACGGAACTGGACGCTCGTTTCCGGGGACGGGAAAGCGCGCGAGTCATCTTTGCGGGTGTCGATGACTCGCCCGTGCGGAACGCGGGCTGCGGAACGCGGGCTGTTGTCATAGTGCGACTGAGGTTCCAGAGGAAACGTCTTTCGCCAGATTGCTTCTGGTCAATGGATTCGACGGTCGGCATTCCCAGCACATGACGTCAGAACAACTTCGTTTGCCCCGGAAATTCAGCCCACTGCGGAATGCTGCCAGAATTTCCACGGCGCTCCTCGGGAATCAGGACACCATTCAGTTCCACTGATTTGTCTGTAGCAGCACCTGCAGACAACTCAGTGTTCGAAAACCCCTGAGAACCTGTGCGCTCCACCTGGAGTTGCGGCTCAAGTTTTTCTCGAAGATCGTTTTCGTCCGGTTGGCCGAAATGACGGGTGTGGTTCGGCGAATCGACAGACGGGTGTCGAAACGGCCAGTCCGATTCGGCGTTTTTGGCTCCGGACCACGATTCCTGATCCGCCAGCTTACGCACCGTCGCGTCGTAGGAGCGCAGGGCTGCTGGTAAACGCGGTTTCGGCGCGGCGAATGAGGCATCCCGACCCATTGATGCCGGTGCTGAGGCAGGTGCCAATCGAATCTCATCCTTTGCATCGCCGCCGGATTGCCTCTCGACATTTGCCTCAAACCCGGCATTTGTTTTCGGCAAAGTAACAGGCTCCGCGCGCTGAGGGTCAGGACTTTGAAGTCTAACGGTCGCGTTGTCCGGCAAGTGTCGTGGTTTCGATGACAGAGACTTTAAGGTGGGGTCCGCCATAATCTCGGGCCGCGAGGTTGCCTGAGACACGGATTCCGTTGAATCTTCATGCGCCGCCAGCATCTGATCGCGAGGTAATGTCAGTTTCGGCATTCCAGCCAAAACCCAGCCCTGCCAGTTACGCTCCAGCGATTCAATGCCTTCGTGATCAAAGTTTGTGCGAATCGCCTCTTCCCAGTTTGTACGTTCGCCATCAGAAATAAATTTCAGATAGGTCTGACGTCCCTTTTGCTGCACGAGAAAATCCGCGAGAGCATATCCCTGTGCGTACATCGTCAGCATGGGACGCTGGCCACGGGGATATTCTTTCATCGCCAGCAGATCACGCAACGAGATCAATTGATGCTTGTTGCGAATCACTTCGTTCAGCAGAGACAACTGTTTCAACTGTTCTGAGCGGTGTTCAAAAAGCGTTGCTGCCCCTTCGTCCGCCCAGCGCGGCAGCGGTCGGCGAAAATGACAGGCGAAGATTGTGTGATTAATTTCATGCGGCAGTACGGAATCAAGAATACGCTCCAGCGATCCCTGCACTTCCATTCTCCAATTCAGTACTTCGCCTCGCACGAATTGAAACGTTGTCTTGCCGCCGGCCCCCAACGCACCCTCATCGACAGATATTCTGCAGGGACGACTCCAGTTGGGCAAAGGCTTGCCGAGCCAGAAAACGGCCAGTTGCTGGCGATAAACTTCTGCCGCTTTGCCAACCTGTTCGGCGACTTCCTGGCGTTTAGCGGTGACCGCAAAATTGACTGTCTGATGCGTTGCTGCATCAGTCGTGAGGCTCCCGGCAGCGAACCAAAAAGCTACGGCCAGACATCGCAGTGCTCGAGCGTCCATGCTCATCCTGTGCGTCAGTAGAAGAAAATTTTCCTGGCAACGAATCCATTCGTTGTTTCGTTAAGGACCGGCAGCAAATGCCGAACCAGTCCATTCATTTGATTCCATTTTCTGTCCGCGGCGAAATCGCAATTCCTTTCTCAAATGGAACTTGCGACATTCTGGATTTGTTCCGATGATCTGCCGAGGCAGACATTTGAACTTCGGCAGATTCTGCAGATGTTACATAACTTGTCGAATTTACATCCAGAGCAATCATATGAGAATTCGAAAAGCCGTCATTACTGCGGCTGGTGATCATCACGCCAGACTGCCACTTCAGACACTCGTCGATCGGCGCGGCGAGATTCGCACGGCGCTTCGGCTGATGCTGGATGAAGTCGTTGAGTCAGGTATAGAAGAGGTCGCCATCATTGTCCGCCCAGGACAACAGGAACCTTACCTCACCGCTGCCGGACCTCATGCTTCGCGACTGGTCTTTTTTGAACAGTCTCATCCGCGCGGTTATGGTGATGCGATTCTGCGAGCCCGCGATTTCGCAGCCGGTGAAGCATTTCTGCATCTCGTCTCGGACCATCTGTACCTCAGCCGCACCGGCCGCCTGTGCGCTCAGCAACTGGTCGAAGCCGCCTCGAAATCTGAATGCTCTGTGTCTGCGATTCAGCCAACGCGCGAGAACGAAGTTGCGTTCTTCGGTACCGTCGGCGGTACTCCGGTGGCGCAGTCGGACAACCTGTATGAAGTCAACATGGTGATCGAAAAACCCACTCCCACGATCGCCGAACAACACCTGATCGTCGCCGGACAACGTGCGGGCTACTACCTTTGCATGTTTGGAATGCACGTTCTGACGCCGACAGTATTGACACTGCTGCAAAAGTCACTCGACGCCGCGCCTGCCAGCCAGAACATCGACCTGAGCAGTTCATTGAATCAACTCGCCCAGACCGAACGCTATCTTGCGCTCGAAATTGACGGCTCCCGCTACAATATCAGCTATAAATACGGACTGCTGCTGGCTCAACTGGCGTTTTCACTCAGCGGTGATGACCGTGATTTGATCCTGACAGAACTCGTAAACCTCCTGGCGGCGAAGTAAGAACGTAAAACGGCGAGCGGCAGGGCGTCAGCCCTCCGAGTCCACCGCTCGTAGATCGATCCTTGAGTCTCGGTGGGCTGACGCCCAACCGCTCGCCAGCAACGCAATCTGAATACCAAATCACAATGAATCTCCTCGACTTCATCACTTCGCCTGACATCGCTGTCCGCAATCGCTCGCTCGACGCAGCGTGCCTCGGCCTGTCGCTCGGCGAACTACTGAACGAATGTCAGCAGCTCGATGCTTTTCGGCGACGCTGCGACAATCTGTATGATCGCGTCCGCTGCCTTTTTTTTCTCTACGCGATTCACCGCTTTCATCTGCCGACTCAGCTTGCTGGCCATGAAAGCGGACACATCCCCTACGGCGGCTATGAGTACATGCTCAACCGCCGATATCCGGAAGCCATCGACGTTTTTCTGCAGAAGTTGCAGCAGGACGGCCCATCCGTTTCACTCTCCAGCGCGCTGGGCGAAGCATATCACCGGCTGGCGTTCCAGACGCTGGCGGATCAGGTGCGACGCAGCGTGCGCACTGTCCGAGGCAACCAATGGATGTTCCGTACCGGACATCCGGCTGATGTACCGCTGCGCATCCGGCCTGAGCTGCTGACCATCGACGAACACACCAACAGCTTTCCGATCCTGCGCGAACGCACGGCCGTTCGCATGGATTTTACGCACAGCGGCTGGAGCGATATCTTCTTCCTCGGCATGGATTACCCTGAAGGCGCAAAGGTCATCAATGCGTCGATCGATCTGGCCGTGCGAGGTCGCCACCAGAAGCCGGAACCGCCGATCGATTGCAGCCTGCGAGTCATCGACGAACCGGTGCTACGGCTCATCAGCATTGATCTCGATGCCAAAGTGGAAATCCGCGAGATCAATGAAGTGTTCGACTTCGCCCGCGACTATCTCGGCCTCATCAAAGGCGCGGTGATCGCCGCAGGATTGATTCCGCCAGGCATGGAAGGTTGCGGCGGCAGGATCGCGGACGTGTTTTCGCGAATGATCGGGCCGGGCCTCGGCCTGGAAATCACCAGCCGCGTCAACGATATCCCCAAAGGCTCGCGACTCGCGGTGTCGACTAACCTGCTGGGATCGCTGATCTCGATGTGCATGCGGGCGACCAGCCAGGTGACGGCAATGACCGGTCAACTTGAAGAATCCGATCGCCGCATCGTGGCGGCGCGCGCAATTCTGGGAGAATGGATTGGCGGATCAGGTGGCGGATGGCAGGATTCTGGCGGCGTGTGGCCAGGCATCAAACTGATTCAGGGTTGTACGGCTGGTCCCGATGATCCGGAATACGGCGTCAGCCGCGGACGTCTGATGCCCCAACATCATGTGTTCACTCAGCAGGAAATCAGCGACGAAACGCATCGCCGTCTGCAGGACAGTCTGGTGCTCGTGCATGGCGGCATGGCGCAGAACGTCGGGCCGATTCTGGAGATGGTCACGGAAAAATATCTGCTGCGCTGCGAACAGGAATGGGCGGCTCGACAGGATGCCATCGGACTGCTGGAACAGATCACGGCGTCGCTCAAGGCGGGCGACATACCGGGCATCGGGCACGCGACGCATCGCAATTTTCACGAGCCGTTACAGGCCATCATTCCGTGGTGCAGCAACGTTTACACAGAACGCCTGATTCAGGAATGCCAGACGAAGTATGGCTCGCAATTCTATGGGTTCTGGATGCTCGGCGGCATGGCTGGCGGGGGCATGGGATTCATCTTCGACCCCGCGATCCGCACAGAAGCGCAGGAGTGGCTGCAGGCCATGATGCTCGACGTCAAACGCAGTATGGAAGCCAGCGTGCCCTTTGCGATGGACCCCGTGGTTTACGACTTCGCCATCAACGACAACGGCACGTTCGCCGAGCTGCGTCACGACGGCGGGCTCCCGCAGGGCTACCATGCGCTGATGGTTCCCGACTGGCTGCGCCGAGGCTTGCAGCAACTCACGCCGATGCTTCGCAGCGAACTGGAGCGGGTCGGCAATGCGTGCCGCGATTCTGTCGGAGGTGACAATCTGGCATCGCGACTGATTCAGCGAATTCTGCCTTCCACGTCGATAGAAACTCAGCAGTCAGCACGTCTCGAAGATCTGCTGCGGGAAAACGGATTCGACCCGATTGCCCATGAGCAACTGCGCGAAGACTTACGATCCGGTCGTTTGGGAATGTCTCAGAATCGACTGCCGGCCTCGGTCACCATTGAGGATGTTTCAGACGAAGACGTCATCGAAGCCCGCCGCGATATTCCTGCAACGGCGATTGAACTTGGCCGTGCCGCAATTGCGAATGGCGAAGTCGGTGTGATCTCGCTCGCCGCCGGCGTTGGCAGCCGATGGACTCAGGGTGCCGGTGTCGTCAAGGCACTGAATCCGTTCTGCAAAATGAGCGGTCAATGGCGATCTTTTCTGGATATCCACTTCGCGAAGACGCGCCAGGTCGCTGCGGCGTATGGTATTTCTCCGCTGCACGTCGTGTCGTCGGGTTATCTCACCGATCGACCGATCCGCGACGCTGTCGAGAAGCTCAACGCATTGTTGCCCGACTCTCCGAGGCGGGATGCCATTTTCCGCGTCTCCCGCGGCGCGTCCATCGGCCTGCGGATGGTTCCGACGCTGCGTGACCTGCAGTTCACATGGGAAGAGGTGGCTCAGCAGGTCCTGGATCAGCAGAAGGAAAAAGTTCGGATCAGTCTGCGGTCCGCATTAATGAACTGGGCTCGCACCGCCGGAGAAGCATCGGATTATACAGACAATCTCGCATCTCAGTGTATGCACCCGGTCGGCCATTGGTACGAAGTCCCCAACATGCTGAGGAACGGCATGCTGCGGCAGATGCTGTCGGATCGACCTCAATTGAAATACCTGATGCTGCACAATATCGATACGCTCGGAGCCAACATCGACGCCGGCTGCCTTGGCCTGCACATTCAGTCCAACGCCGATCTGTCGTTCGAAGTGATCAGTCGCCGCCTCGAAGACCGCGGCGGCGGACTGGCAAAAGTCGATGGCCGCGTCCGGCTCGTGGAAGGCCTCGCGATGCCGAGAGAAGAAGACGAATTTCAGTTGTCGTGGTACAACTCACTCACCACCTGGATCAACATCGATCGACTGTTGTCAGTCTTCGGCCTTGACCGCGCAGCCTTGTCGAATCAAAAAGCCATCGCCGCCGCCATCCGCGACCTCGGTCGCCGCATCCCCACGTACATCACGCTCAAGGACGTCAAGAAACGCTGGGGCCACGGTCAGGAAGACGTGTTCCCGATCTCGCAATTCGAAAAACTCTGGGGCGACATGACTGCCCTCTCCGACGTCAAATGTTCCTTCCTCGTTGTCCCCACTCTCCGCGGCCAGCAACTCAAAGATCCCGCCCAACTCGACGGCTGGCTGCGTGACGGTTCCGCCGCGTATGTGGAAAGTTTGTGCGAATGGTAGTGTGCGAGAAACGGAGCGACACACACCATGTGTGTACGGAGATTTACGGGGCATCGAGACGCAATGCTAAAGAAACCGGTGCGTTACACGCACCTGCGACGGAAATATAAACCATGTCCGCTGGGGGACTGCCGTCTTAATAGTTTAACGGCAAGCCGTAGGCGTCGGTGCAAAGTTTCGCCTACGCCTGCGGCTCGCCGTTAAACGAAAATACCGACATTGAAGACTAAAACGACAGTCAGCTGGCTTCCCAATTATCTGGCGAATACATTGATCGTATACAGGACAAGGTTCATCTGAACAACAACGCCTGCAAGACCCGGATTCCGGCAACTGGAACTGATTTTATGGGCAAACGCCCCGCAGTACTTTGGTTAACTCTGATTCTCTTTGAAGTGCTGTTCACCTCGAACGCTTGCGGGCAAACGGGAGATTTGACGCTCAAAGAATTTGCCATCGTCGGATCAACGTACGATCTTGAGATCGTATCAGAATCTCTGGGCTTTCCGCAAAGCACGAGTTGGGGGCCGATCGATGGACAATCTGCGGCACTCACGGACCTGCAGCGTTATCAACCTCTGTTTTGCCAGGAGTTCTCTCTTTACCCGAAGTCGCTCGTTCGGAAAACGAAGCTCCGCCGTATTGTGTTGTGTCAGGAACTGAAGTTCTCGGGACAACGGCGATATGCCATCCCGGATTTTGAACATGACACGCTGTATCTGGATGTCGGAACAAACGACCAGCCTGCCATCTATCTGCGAAAAGTCATTCATCACGAGTTTTTCCACATCATTGATTACCGTGATGACGGGCTGCTGTATGAAGATGAACGCTGGAAGTCTCTGAATCGTCCGGACTTAAAGTACGGCAAAGGAGGAGCCACTGCATTGGGGAATCCGACGACCGGCAAACTGACGACGGAATATGCTGGCTTCCTGACGCACTACTCGACAACCGGTGTTGAGGAGGACAAGGCCGAAGTCTTCGCACACCTGGTCGTCAATGCTGCTGCGGTGGCCGATCGCGCCACCCGTGACGAAGTCCTGGCGGGAAAAGTAATCCGGATGAAATCACTTGTGCAGACGTACTGTCCGGCAGCAGACCCAGGCTTTTGGCTGCGTGCCGGGGAATTGCCTCGCGCAGACAAGTAGTTTATGACCCCCTAAGGATTGCGACCACAGAAAATCGCAAAGTGCCCTGCCAAAACGTGATTTTGGGATACGACGATGCGGCGGACCTTTTTGCAGATCGAGATGATTCCGCCGGAGGAGACGAGGCTCATCGCCGTGCGGAACGCGCGACTGTACCTCGACTGCGGCATCACCGGCGGCATCAGTGCCGCGTCGGCGAAGCCCCGGACGGATGTGGTCATGTACAACGCAATCAACAAGGGCGAGATTCCCGGTCCACGCCAACTTCGCCGTTGAGGAAGCAATCGGCTTGAGCTTTCCTTGATTCCGCAGCAGCCAGATTCCGTGGTTCGGCTTATCAATGCCACGAAATCCAGTCGTCCGTCTCCATCCAGATCCGTCACCCGAACATGAATCGTGCCCGGTCTTGAGTCCAGAATGACGCGAGGTTCCTGGTTCGCATCGCTGTTCTGGGACGAATCTGACGTCTCAGGGTCACCAATTGCCGTGCCTCTTTCGTCTGTGCTTTCCGTACAACCAGAAAACAACGCAACCACCGCAAACAGCACGATGGCGTGGAAGCTTCTTTTGACGGCACGAATGCGGATCGGGTCAATTGCTATTTTTTGGCGCACCCAATTTGTAATCTCGATTCTGTCATTCCGGGAAACACCTCTGAACAACGCTCGCTCCGCAGTTGACTCTCGATTATTATCGATTTAAAGTCGGTGGACAATCGGCAATCGTGCATGCAGTCTCTGAAACATGATTTGAAAAATAAACAGAGCGAACCGTTTCCATTTCCAACTGACCCGGAACGCTATGGCAATTCCCGACTTTGCCTCAACTCGAGAGTGTCGTTAGTGTGTGTTTGCGATCGATAATCTGCAACAATGCAGACAGGAATATGGACCCCGGCAGCCAGTCACCAGACCACCAGAAGATGATTGCGCGTCGGCAAATCTTTCCACGATGGCATCTGGGGCTTTGCGTTCGTTCTGGTCTGGCAGCAAAGTCATGAATGCAAGGTTTTCAATGACGCAGGCGACGATAAGTAAGCCGATGCCTGACTGTCGGGAACAACGACCCTCTGAAATGCGCAGGGGTTGCCTCGATGAATGCCGATCCCTCGTGTTTTTCCTGATCCTCTCTGTGCCATTCATTTCCGGCTGTGACGCTCCTCGTATCGAGTCCGGAGGGTCACCTGAGTTTCAGCCGTCAACGCAACTGAAATCCATGAAGATCTTTGTGGATGTGACCGACGAGACCGGACTTTCGTTCGTCCACAAGGATGGCCCATCGAAGAGTTATGAGATTCCTCGAGCGATCGGTTCCGGGTGTGGCTGGATCGATGCGAATGGCGACCAGCTTCTCGATATATTGATTGTGGATGGTGGGAAAGAAGTGGATCCCGGAAACACGGGGACGCTGGCAGCCCTGTACCTTCAGACTGAAGACGGAAAATTCAGGAACTTCACTACCGAAGCGGGGTTCCTTGGGACTGGCTATGGGATGGGATTGGCAATCGGAGATATCGACAACGACGGAGATCAGGACGTATATCTGACAAAATATGGTCCTGATCAGCTGTTCCTGAATGACGGTACTGGCCGCTTTACGGATGTCGCCCGGCAGGCCGGAATCGAAAATCTGTATTGGTCCACAGCAGTGGCCATGACCGATCTGAATCGGGACGGCTGGCTGGACCTGGTTGTTGCGAATTACGTCGATTATTTTCCCGGCACTTTTTGTGGGGACGCTGCCGGACGTCAGGAATTTGGTGGACCTGCGGATTTTTCGGGCACACCCAATCGAGTATTCATGAACCTCGGTCGCGCGCCTGACGGCACAGTGCGTTTCGAGGACCATTCCGCTCAGACAGGCCTTGCGGCTGTTCCCAGCAAGAGTCTGGGACTTGTCTGTCGCGACTTTGATGCCGACGGGGACACGGATATCTTTGTCGCCAACGACGCAGAACCCAACCAACTTTGGATCCAGAATGCAGGTGCATTCACTGATGAGGCGTTTCTTCGCGGAGTTGCAGTGAATCGGTTCGGTGAGCCGGAAGGAAACATGGGCACGGTCATGGGTGATTTCACAGGAGATCTGCATCCTGATCTGCTGGTTACCCATCTTTCAGGTGAGATGAATACACTCTGGCAGGGAGACTCCAACGGCTATTTCTCTGATCAGACTTCTCATTTTCAATTCGGGAAGGCAGGATTGGCACAAACGGGATTTGGAATTGTCGCCGCCGATGTGGATTGCAATGGCAGGCTCGATATTCTGGTGGCAAATGGAAAAGTGAATCGAGATCTTTATCGACTCGCCAGCGGCACCGGATTCTGGGCCGACTATGCAGAACGGAACCAGATCTTCCTTGAGGACGCAGGTGATTTTCTGGAAGTGAATGATGGCGCCTTCACGGAGCACGCGGAAGTTTGGCGAGCCCTGGCAGCTGGCGACTATGACCGTGACGGCGATCCTGACCTGCTGGTGACCAGCATTGGCCGTCCCGCACGACTCTATCGCAACGATGCGAAAAAAAAAGGGCACTGGCTCTGTGTTCAGCCGCTTGATGCTGGACGACAGCGCGTTGCTTATGGTGCCGCCGTGACTGTGATTGCCGAGAATCACAGCTGGACGGTCGAGATTCTTCCCCATACAAGTTTCCTGAGCAGCCACGAACCTGTCGCCCATTTTGGATTCGGCGATGTGGCGACGATCAAATCTGTAGAAGTGATCTGGCCAGAGGATGCTATGATGGTCGAAGAGTTTCCAGTTCCACAACTCGATCGGCGGATCGAATTGATTCGGGGGAACGGTCTTCGTCGTCGTTCGCGCGTCCTGGAAGAAACCCCATGAAGCCCAATCGCATATCATTCAGATCCCGCAGACTTCAAATCCTGACCGCCGCTGGGCTTGCCATGGCGCTCGTGATCTTCGCTTCGATCAATCGCTGGGGACGCGCCGGGACAAATGATGTTCCTGCGGAAATGTTTCCCGACGACCTGGCGGATAGGCTGAAAGAAGAAATTGAGCAGGGTCGAAAAAGAATCCAGCGGAATCCTACCGCCGGGTCATTTGGATCACTCGGTGAACTCTGCGTCGCAAACAAGCTACTGCGACAGGCCGAGTGGTGTTTTCGGAAAGCGTCATTACTCGCACCGGACGATCCAAAGTGGATTTATCAACTGGCGGTGATGGCCGAGAAAGTGAATCTGGTTGAAGCCATTGCATTATACGACAAGGTCCTCAGCCTCGATCGTTCCGTGGAAGCGGTTCACTATCGCCGCGGACTTGCGCTGGCTCGTGTCGGAAGCTTGGAGGAGGCCGAGCAGTCTCTGCAGGCCGCCGCTGAATTGTCGCAGCAACATCCGTTGGTGCTGAAATCGCTGGCTCAGCTTCGCATCATGCAGGGTGATAGCGAGGGGGCACGCGCTTTGATCAGGCAGGCTGTCAGCGACAGTCGAGCAGGACTTGATATTCTGGACGAAGCCAAACGTCTGCTGATGCGGCAATCTCCGCACGATTTGACATCCGCTTCGTCTTTGCCTGAAGCTGGTTCTGCCAGACCACCGGTCACTTCACCACTCCCCGAACCGTGGTTGGAAGGGGTCATCCGCCATTTACCGCAAACGGCGGAGATTGTGGCTCAGGCCAGCGAATTCTCGTCGCAGCAGCAATACGGGGCCGCTCTGGAAATGTATGAGCGGCTGGTGAGAATCGAAGATCGCAACTCTCGTATCAGAACTGCCCATGCCACGGTTCTGATGGATGCCGGAAATGTCCAACAGGCCCTCGAAGAAATGGAGAAGGTCTGCAAAGAGTTTCCACATGATCCTCTGGCTTTCAGCAGACGAGGAGCAATCGAGTTTCGGTTAGGAAACGTGCCTGCTGCCATTATATCATTTGAGGAGGCAGTGCGACTCAAGCCGGATTTTGTTGATGCTCATCGAGCTTTGCTCCTGATTTTTCAGTTGCAAAAGTTGACAGATCGCGTTGATGCTGAGTTCAGAACACTGCTTGCGCTGGTGCCAGCCGATCAGGAACTCCAGGAACAATATGCAATGTTTCAGCGTGATCGCAGCCAGCAACCGAATTAGAATCAGCATGGATAGTATTCCCCGGCACGCCATCCACCTTGCGTGGATGGAAGCCCCGTCTGGCCACCAGACGCGACGTCTGTTCTACATTGCTGCACGCCACCGAGCTTGTCTCGGTGGTAGCGTCGTTTGGTTCAGCGACGTGCCCGGAAGCCAGATTCGCTTCCACTTGGGCGAGCCAGTGTGGAAAGTGGCGTGATGGAAATGGTGCCGCGATCTGGTTGCCAAATTTGGCCTCCACCTGGTCGAGCCAGGGTGGAAAGCCCCCAATACGTAAAGTTAAAAACGCGGAGAATCAGGGCACTTAGGACCGGCGCAGAAATAACTGTCGTCTTTTGGACGTGGGGCACGTTTATAACGTGCCCGGCACGATGGAATCGTGCCCCACTTATTTCTGTCTCAGTCCTTACGTACGCCGCTCGCCAGTCGGATCCCTGAAGTGAACGATGTCCGCGCAAGCCCAACGGAAAACCCACAAATCATCTGCAATATCTGCTGGCCAGCAGAACAACTGCACATGGCAGTCATTTGTTGAGTCGTAAGGACCCGCGCAGAAATAGCTGTCGTCTTCCGGACGTGGAGCACGTTTTTAACGTGCTCGGCACGATGGAATCGTGCCCCACTTATTTCTGTCTCAATCGTAAGTTCTCATAGACATGCAGCAGAGAAGGCGGATCGGCACGTTCCTCGTGGTAACAGCCAGCGACGATATCCAGATCAGAATCGCCGTCAACATCGCTCACCAGGAGTGAGACATAGATGGGTAACCCTCGTTCGATGACATGACGCTCAAACTGGCCGGCCGCTGTCTGTTCCATCCAAATGAGTGCCTGAAGTTCCGTGGGAGTCGTTCCTCGCAGCGACTTCAGAGGCAAAAGCGCTGCCGCGATGATGTCATTATCGCCATCGCCGTCAAGATCTGCGCTGACAGCACGCATCACGCCGGGCATGGCGGCAATGTGCTGTGGTTCAAACTTCATTTGACCGTCATTCCGCAACAACCAGATTCCGTGGTAAGGCTTGATCAGATACGAATCAAACGTGTCACCGACTGTATACAATACGTCGGTGTCACCATCGTGATCAAAGTCGGTCAGTTCAATACCGCTGGAGCCATACGACGGATCTGGCGCGGCATAGATTTGGACTTTCTCGAAGCCAGACTCCCGGTTCAGGAAAGCCTCGATCACTTCATTTTCCTGGCTGATCAATGCCACAAAATCCAATCGCCCGTCGCCATCCAGGTCGGTGACCGGTACGTGAATCGTGCCCGCTCTTGAGTCAACCTTCAGGTCGCGAAATGTACGCTCACCCGGCGCATTGAGGTCATTGTACACAACATGAATGCCGCCAGTCTTATGCCAGCCGAATTCGGCGACGACAAGATCCTGATCCCCGTCATTGTCAAAATCTGCGGGCTGTACGTCTGCGGCTCGCCCGATCGAATCGAGGATAATTCGAGGTGCTGATCCGGATTCCTTTCTGCCTTCATCCGGCAGCCAGAGCACCTGTCCCCGGCTATGATCCTCGGAAGTAAGACCTCCAAGGTCTGCCACGACAAGATCCGGGCTGCCGTTCTCATCAAGATCGACGCTGCATGTTCCTGCCGGATTTGCACCGATTCGAAATGACTGTGCATTCGCAGGTTCATTGAGATCACAATCCACAACGACTCCTCTTTTCATATCACTTATCCAGATTCGCGATGGACTCAATGCGAGGTTTGCCCAGCGCAGCGCAGACACAGCGGTAAGATTTGGAGAGTCGATAGATACGTCGATGAATCGCAGCTGAAAGTCGAGTTGTGAAGTTCTTGCTTCCGTCTGCTCGGGCTCTGCCAGCCGTTCCGGGGCGCGTTGCTGATACCACGCAACGACGGAAGCCTGGAGGGGCGGCACCAGATCCTTGCGACCGGACTCATAGTAAAAACCGAACCCCCGTCTGACTTCGTCGTGCCACGCCTGCTTCGGAAAGCTGTCTGGCAACGGTACTGCATGGCAGCCGCCACAGAAGACTTTAATCTGTTGCGTCAACTCAAGCTCGGCGGTGGCAGCCACTTTGCTGTCGTGCGACACATCTGAAGTCTGCTTGTTCCCGACCGTTGTGCTACTCTCCTTCGTGTCGCCCGTGCAGCCGGAACACAACGGGACAACGGCAACAAGGATAACGGCGTGGACAATAAATTTGATGGAAAACAGTTCTGAACCGCGAATGAACGCTAATGAGCGCGAATAGAGCATAAAAAGCAGTAATATGAGTTGTTTTTGTGCCATGACTTCAGAGCCCACGCCGGTTGATAAGTTATTCGAAACGAACCCACACAGGGTCACTACCGCTATTCGCGTATATTCGCGTCCATTCGCGGTTTAAGGCGAGCGGCAGGATAGAACTTACCATCCGCAATTTGTACGACGGACTTCCAGTCCGTCGAGTAGCACCATGCGACGGACTGGAAGTCCGTCGTACCGGTAAATTCATTTCTGCCGCTCGCCTAAACACCAGTCCTCCTCCGCGC
>CAMAVB010000126.1 GCA_945861465.1 Candidatus Kuenenia stuttgartensis | reverse complement strand
AGGACCATTTCCATGTTACCGGTGCCTTTGAACTCCTGGAAAATGGCTTCATCCATACGGCTGCCAGTATCAATCAATGCCGTCCCGCAGACGGTCAGCGACCCCCCTTCGTCAAAGCGACGTGCCTGACCGAACAGCTTTTTGGGAATATCCAGAGCACGGATGTCCAGACCGCCGGTTGCCGTGCGCCCTGTGTTGCTCCATTTGTTAAACGCACGTGCCATACGCGTGATACTATCGAGTAAAATGAAGACATCTTTGCCTTCTTCGGCCAGGCGTTTGGCACGTTCGATGATCAACTGGCTGATTCGGACATGGCTTTCGACGTCACTGTCCAGCGAGGACGATATCACTTCGCCCTTGACCATGCGCCGCATTTCAGTCACCTCTTCGGGACGCTCATCAATCAGCAGGACCATCAGGTAGATTTCCGGATGATTAATACTGACAGAATTCGCGATATCCTGCAGCAGCATCGTTTTGCCGGTGCGGGGAGGAGCCACCAGAAGGGCGCGCTGACCCTTGCCGATCGGACACAACAAGTCCATGACACGCATCGTCAAAGGCTTTGGCCCGACTTCAAGACGAATCTGCTCGAAAGGATTGATCGCCGTCAACGTATCGAAGACTTTGATGTCAGCGTAGGCTTCCGGAGTATACCCGTCGATCAATTCCACTTCGCGCAGGCGTGGTCCCTGATTCCGAGTTCCGTTTCCGACATCACCACGAATCAGCACGCCTTCGCGGAGCTTGTATTTTTCCACAAGTGAACTGGAAACAAACGGATTGGAATCTTCGGCTGCATAATTCTTCTTCGGGTCACGCAGAAAACCGTAGCCTCGATTATGCAGTTCTAGCACACCGTCAAAAGTGCCTTCGACGACTTCGACCGAAGTCTGAACCTGTCGGCTATTGCGACGCGGTAATCCTCGGTCCCTACCTCCACGTCCGCCACTGTCTCGACTTGATGCACCGCCGCGTGGCTGAGTGCCTTCGTTGCGTCGCCCGCGATTTCCCCCGGCAGCGCCGCCGCCGCCGCCGCCACTGGTACCACTGCCGCGACGCCCTCGACCGCCATCCTGACGACCGGAGTCATGACGATTCGAACCCTGCGGGCGTCCTGAATCGCTGCGACTACGGTCACTCCGACCGCTGTCACTGCGACCGCTGTCAATCCGACCGCTGTCACTGCGACCGCTGTCAATCCGACCGCTGTCAATCCGACCGCTGTCACTGCGACCACCGTCACTCCGACCTCCGTCACTGCGACCGCCGTCACTGCGACCGCTGTCACTGCGACCGCTGTCACTGCGACCAGGAGCGCGACCCCGGCCACGACCGTCACCCCTTGGCTCATTGCGGTTGCCATCGCTAGCGCGATTCTCATCACGACCACGATTGCTGTCACTACCACGACTGTCCTCATCACTGCGATTGTCGTCGGTGCGACGCTGGTCATCGTCCGTGCGATTGTCATCGGCACCGCGATTGCCTTCAAAATTGCGATTGTCGCCACCACGATTGTCATCGCCACGATTGTCGTCGCCACCACGATTGTCGTCGCCAGCCGACGAAGAGCCTGTTCCGTCGGGTCGGCGGCGGCGGCGGCGGCGGCGTTTTGGTCTTCGATCACCACCGTCGTCGTCGCCAATGGATTCACCAAGCCGAGGTCCGTTCCCGGAACCTCCGCCAAATCCACGATCGTCAGATGCAGTGCCACGATCGTCAGATGCAGTGCCACGATCGAAATCGTCGCGGGAATCCCGATTTTCAGATTCAGCGGAAGCGTAGCGCGGGCGAGTACGGGAAGGCGGCGCGTCGATGTCATCGTCGCCGAAATCCAGCTCGTCGGTACTAAAATATCGCATCCCCGTCTGTGACTCGACGTCAGCAATCTGTCGTTCCAGACGATTCGATGTTCGTTCGCCGCGCGGAAGTCGATCAAGGGGTTTGGGTGAATCCAGAGTTTCAGGGCTGGTTGAAACAATTTGCTCAGGCGGTTCTCGGCGAGGCTTTCGTTCGCGGCGCGGCGGTTCTTCGGGCGCCGCCGACGTGTTTTCGACAACACTTGTGCTGCGTGAACGTCGAACAGGCTTCGCTTCACGGGTTGCTTTTTCGTCGGGAACACCGGACCCGAAGTCGTCATCAACGACAGGTTCAGGTATTTCAACGTCGTCATCCGCTACCTTTCGGCGGGATCGTGTGGCAGGGCGACTAGTCGTGCTGCGAGGGGTGGCGCGACGACGGGGCGTCCGCTGGCTGGTTCCTTCAGAATCGGAACTGCTTGTCGGCATAAATGGAAACCTGACTGAGCCTTTTAAAGGTGGGGAGGTAGCGGACGAACACTCGTCACAGACCTCGATTAACGGACTTTTCCGAATTCATTCTGACTCATTGCGGCGAATGTTCACCGCTCTGGAGAGTCGGGCAGAATGTTTAATGCCTGCTGCATAAAAATTCGGAAGCGTCACACAAAAAACGAGACGTGCGTCCGAATCAGGACGCAGACAGACACCATGACTGCTAATGCAGCTTGTGCGAAAAAAATCCACGGCAGAGAAACAAGAATTGTCCTGCCCGGACTTCCAACAAACTTTTCAGAGAAGCCCCTCTTACATTTCCATGCAGTTCACTTGTGAACCGGATGCAAATGCCTGAGCACTCCTGAATGCATACCAGGAATTCAGGAAAGTGGTCACGACTCGAACAGTGTCGAGGAGCGAAAGAGCCTTAAATTGCCGAAACTCTCCGGTAGTTAAAAATTTTTTTTTGAGATGCCCAGGAATTCTTTGGCAGGCATCAAACCGGAAAGCTCAGGCAGCGAATGGAAGCTCATCAGGCAGTTCCACTGAGCATCGAACACAAACGTTTCGAAACTCGACTCGCCAATTACCAACGCATCAGAGGAGATGCTTCAAACAATCGTTGTTTCCATGTCGGGAGACAAATCCCAGAGCTGGACGTAGTCCCGCTGTAGATTAGTATTAATTCATTTCAAGTCCATGTCAATTGCACTCTGCAGTACAAAAATGAACATTTTATTGAAACTTGTTTCCCTGGACCTGATCAACGTGCAAAGCACTTCGAATTCTGACGAATTTCAGGGGGTTTTCTTTGAATTCTGCGCGGTTTTCCGGTGACTGGAAAAGGTACAGCCGTTCGTCAAAAAAAGCTCCAAAACGGATACTTCCCGTCACAGCACGCTGAGTTTCGGTCAAAATGACGGCGTCGCAGCCCAAATCCTGAGGTGCGTAAAGAGATGGATTCTTCAGAAACACATCGCGATTTGCCTCCGACCAAAACACATATCGCACACCACGATAGTCAGTCGTAATTCTTTCGCTCCCTGCCGTCCATTGACGTTTATCATGCAACAGGACCGGACAAAATCCTTCCAAACCTATGAGTATCGATTCCGTCGATGATTCAGGGACCTCGGAATCATCGAGTGGAGATGGACTGCGGGTATCGCCCTCCTTGACTGGGACCGCCGGCTCCGGTGAACCATTTAATACGATGGAATTACCCTGTACCGGGTCAATCGGTTTCGGGACGGGCATGCTCTTCCCGCGCTCTGAAATATCTCGCAGCAGATTCAGGTACTGTGGCTTCTGCATGTACCCCACGTTCAATGTTTCGATCTTTCCGTCCGGGAACATCACGACGTCTCGTGGGACTGATGTCGCTCCACAGCGAGTTGCCAGTTCAGGCTCTTGCGTGACATCAACCTTGACCGATGCCATCCCATTTGCGAGGGCCTGCTGAACCTGCGCGTCGGCAAACACTTCGCGATCCATTCTCTGACACGGGCCGCAATACCATGCATGGAAGTGAATCAGCACCGGCTGTCCACCAGACTCGGCTGCAGTGCGAGCCTGTTCGAATGCGGCGTGCCAGCCGTGGACCTGAGCCTGACATGATGAGGCAGTGGCTGCGAAAATAAGTGCCGAAAAAAGGAACTTCATACGCATGGCGGCGAACTCCTGATTCAACCCTCCGGCAATCGTCAGATCGGCCTCAGAGGTCATTACGCGCAGGCGATGCTACGCCTGATCCCTGAACTTATCGGTTCAGAGAAAACTGTAAACCGACGCCACTTCAATTCGGTGGCAGATTTGACCCGAGCAGTCGAACGAATAGTCAGGTCTGTCCGACGAGTTAACAAGGATTGATTGTAACGCTTGCCGGACCTTCATCGCCAGGTTTGCAACACCTGCTTCCGTCAGCATTGTGCCGGAGAAGAAAAGGACGCACTGTAACTGAACCATGGTCGTCCAATTTCTGCATCAAAATTTTGAAATCCTGGACTGCGTTGAATCCGTATCTGGAGTGAGTTTCACTATTTTCTAAAAAAAACTGAACGAAAATTGACTTCTGTGACGATGTTGCAGACATACAACATTTAGTGTTGACAGATTCTTTAACCCCACTATATTGCGGTTGTTGATGAATCTGCATTAACGCTGCTCTCTGGACGATACCACCGCAAACCGTTGTCACAACACGGTTTGAGTGACGTTGAGGCGGGTTTGTTGACAAGGCGATGCCGCAGTTTATTCTGCGGCACGTCTCGGTAAGGATGCCCCTCTCGACAGGAGGTCGATCACATGACAATTTCGTGGCTCGCGTATCCGGCTGCTCTCCTCATTGCCTGCCAATTGCCTCAATCTCATTTGCCTGATTGAGTCGCCCTGGTCAACTGTTAAGGGTACCCGCTGCGCGCAACACGGACTGGTCGTGAACTCAGAGCTGGACTTTGTTGAATCAAATTTTTGTTGAGTTTTCATTGAGTTGAAGTCTCTGCGTACGAAGCGCAGTTTTCACCTGGAAGTAGCAAGGGGAGTAGCGTCGAATGATTCGAGCAGTGTCGGAATGGATAATTCGCAAACGAGATGGACGGACGGTTCCGTTCGAACCGAGTTTGATCGCCAGGGCGATCAGTAATGCATTTCGGGCAGAACAGAACCTGGCGGTCAATCAGCCGCTCGATGAAGATACTGAACTGGAAGTTGGTTCAATTACACAGCAGGTGATTGAGGAAGCCGCCAATGATGCGGCGTCAGATCGTGGAGTGGGAGTTGAGCATATTCAGGATCTGGTTGAAATGCAGATGATGAAGCGAGGTCACTACCGAGTGGCGCGCCGCTATATCGTCTATCGTGCTGAACATGCCAAGATCCGTTCTCTGCTGCATCCTGAAGCCATGGAAGGTTCGGATGTTGTGGCGCAGCCGAAAATGTTCGTCAAACTGGAAGACGGCGTTCGTGTGCCGTTCGACAGTGCCCGGATTCGCCGACGGATCGAGGCCGCCTGTGTGGGTCTGCCGGAGTGTGACCCGAACGCCTTGCTTGAAGAAGTGATGAAATCCGTATTCGACGGTATTTCTGTCGGCGAGATCTATCGAGCCATGATTCTGGCGGCGCGTTGCCGCATCGAAAGTGATCCGGCGTTCGACACGGTTGCCGCGCGCCTGCTGCGAATGGTCATCAGCAATGAAGCCCTGGGGAGTTCGCCTGTCAGCCCGGCGGAATACAGCAAACTGTATCGCAATCAATTTGAACATTACGTGATCGACGGCATTAACGAAGATCGTCTGACACCGGATCTCAGGAATCTGGATTTGACTCGGCTCGCTGCCGCCTTGCATCCGGAACGGGACGGGTTGTTCAGATACCCAGGTCTGCAGGCGGTCTATGATCGCTATTTGCTGCACATTGACGGACGGCGTATCGAAACTCCTCAGTACTTCTGGATGCGTGTGGCGATGGGCCTCGCAATGAAAGAGGACGAGCCGGAATCGCGGGCGATTGAGTTCTACAACATGCTGTCGACCATGCGGTTCACATCCGCGACCCCGACGCTGTTTAACTCGGCGACCAATCATCCGCAGTTGAGTTCCTGCTACTTATCAACCGTGAAGGACGACCTGGAACATATCTTTAAGTGCGTTTCTGACAACGCAAAGCTCAGCAAATGGGCTGGAGGACTCGGCAACGACTGGACCAGCATTCGCGCGACGAATTCGCACATCAAGGGTACGAATGGTCGCAGTCAGGGGGTAATTCCATTCCTGAAAGTTGTGAACGACACTGCGGTTGCTGTGAACCAGGGCGGTAAGCGGAAAGGGGCCGTGTGCTCGTATCTTGAGACGTGGCATATGGATATTGAGGAATTCCTTGACCTCCGCAAGAACACGGGTGACGATCGTCGGCGAACGCATGACATGCACACGGCGAACTGGATTCCGGATTTGTTCATGAAGCGTGTTCAGGAAGAACGCGAATGGACTCTGTTCAGCCCGGATGAAGTTCCCGATCTGCATGATCTGGTCGGCAGGAAGTTCGAAGACCGCTATGTCGAGTACGAGCGGATGGCAGAAGTCGGCGAAATCCGGATGTCAAAAAAACTGCCGGCCATTGAACTCTGGCGCAAGATGCTGACTCGACTTTTCGAAACCGGGCATCCGTGGATCACATGGAAAGATCCATCGAATATTCGGTCGCCTCAGGATCATGTGGGTGTTGTTCATAGCAGTAATCTCTGCACGGAGATCCTGCTGAATACCTCGCCGACGGAAACAGCTGTCTGCAATCTGGGCTCAGTCAATCTACTGGCTCATATCACAGACGGGCAGCTTGACCTTCCGATGCTGGAAGAAACGGTTCGCACTGGTATGCGGATGCTGGACAACGTTGTCGATATCAACTTCTATCCAACGGACGAAGCGAAAGTATCGAACCAGCGGCATCGTCCGGTGGGCTTGGGTCTGATGGGATTTCAGGACGCTCTCGCGGCCATGGACATCAGCTATGCCAGTGTGGCCGCAGTGGAATTTGCCGACTACAGCATGGAAGCCATTTCCTACTTCGCGATTCTGGCGTCGTCTGAGTTGGCGGCTGAACGTGGTGTTTACAGCACGTATAAAGGTTCGAAGTGGGATCGTGGCATGTTGCCGATCGACACGATGGATCTGCTGGAACAGGAACGTGGTTGTCGCATCGACGTCGATCGCACGGCCCGCATGAACTGGGCGATTGTGCGCGACTCCGTGACGAAGCACGGCGTGCGTAACAGTAACTGCATGGCGATCGCTCCGACAGCGACGATCTCAACCATCATCGGTGTGTCGCAGTCGATTGAGCCGATATACAAGCACCTGTTTGTGAAGAGCAATCTGTCGGGTGAATTCACTCACCTGAACACATCGCTGGTCACTGAGCTGAAAGAACGCGGGCTGTGGGATGCCGATATGCTGGAAGCATTGAAGTATTACGACGGAACGCTGTCTCAGGTTCCGCGAATCCCCGGCGACATTAAGGCACGGTTCCTGACCGCGTTTGAAGTCGAACCAAAATGGTTGATCGAATGTGCAGCTCGTCGCCAGAAGTGGCTCGACATGGGCCAGTCGCTCAATCTTTACATGTGCGAACCAAGTGGCCGCAAGCTGCATGACATGTATATGCTGGCCTGGCGGAAAGGTCTGAAAACGACCTATTATCTGCGAACTCTCGCTGCGACTCAGATCGAAAAATCGACGGTGGACATCAACAAATTTGGTCTTCAGCCTCGCTGGGTCAAGAGTCGCAGTGCTTCCAGCGACATTCAGGTCGCACGCATGGATTCTGATCGTTCGCCGGAGCAGGGACGCACAGACATCCCGCATCCGCATGTCGTGCCGGTGACTGAGGTTTCTCAGTACAACGCCTGCAGTATTACAGACCCGGATTGCGAAGCGTGTCAGTGAATGAATGACCGATGACGAAGCCGCAATGACCAATGAGGTGATTGCGGCTTCGCGCTGGGGTTTTATTCGTAGGGTGGGACCAGCGCAGCGCCGGCCCACCATTGCTACATTTCGGTGAGCCCGCGACGGCTGATCAAAACCGTGTAATTGCCACTTCTTTCACGGAGGGCTGACGCCCTGCCGCTCGCCTGAAGTCAGTCCGAAAGATCTCAGTCATGAATCCTCTGAATCGACGACAATTTGTTTCGTCTGCATTGGCAGGTGCGGCGATGGCAGCGATACCCTGGTCGGTGGCTTCGCGAACGGTGTCGGCGATGATGCAGGAAGATCCTGCGATCGATCCAGGGAAAATGGATCTGATTTATCGCTCAAAGGCACCTCGCAACGGAGAACCGAAACTCAAGAAGCTGGTTGAAAACTGGATCACGCCAACGCCGCAGTTCTACATTCGCAGCCATGGCACAAATCCAGCCGTCGTGGCGGATGAGTTCAAGGTGTCGGTCGAGGGAATGGTCGAAAATTTGCTAGTATTTTCGATTCAGGAACTGATTGAAAAGTTTCCGAAGTCATCCTGTACCTGCACGGTCAGTTGTGCGGGGATTCGGCGGTACGAATTCAACAAGGTCAAGGAAGTCAAAGGTGTAGCATGGCAGGAAGGACCGATCGGCAATGCGAAATGGTCCGGAGTTCGGCTGTCGGATGTGCTGAAGGCGGCGGGTATCAAAGCCGATGCAAAGCACGTCTGGTTTGAAGGGGCTGACGAAATCGTGGACGGGAAGGCGACGTTTCCGTTTGGCGGTTCTGTGCCACTGTCGAAACTTCTGGAGGAAGACAGTTCAATGCCGGGAGTTCTCCTGGCGACTCACATGAACAATGAACCATTGCTGCCGGATCATGGTTTCCCGATTCGAACAATTGTGCCGGGTTACATCGGGGCGCGCAGCGTAAAATGGTTGCGGAAGATTGTCGTCAGCGATAAGCCTTCTCCAAATCACTTCATTGCCGACGTCTATAAGATGGTGTATTCGGGAACCCCCGTCGAAATTGATGAAACCGCTCCGATTTACAGATATCCTGTGAACGCGGCGTTATGTTCTGCGGAAAGACAGGACGACAAGGTCCTTCTGAAAGGATACGCTCTGCCGACCGGTCACAAAGGTTGTTCGATCAGTCGCGTTGAAATCTCAATGGACAATGGGAAATCATGGACAGCCGCCACGCTTGGAAACGAGGCTGGTGATTTCTGCTGGCAACTTTGGACAGCGACCGTGACGATTGCGAATACTGAAACAGACGTCTGTGTGCGTGCGACAGATTCTTTTGGAAACTCAATGCCCGAAACGGTTCCGTGGAACCCGAAAGGTTACCTTTACAATGCGTGGCACCGCGTCCCCGTAAGTCGATTTGAGATTTGAGATTTCAAATCTGAAATTTCAAATTTCCTGACCCTATCAAATTCTATTTGTCGTGATTTCCCAAACCATCGTTGGTTTTGAATAGACTTTCAGAATCTGTCTTCAGGCCCAAAGGGCTGGCCGTATGTTAGCCTGGGGCAACGCCCCAGGTTTCATACAAAACAATTTTCACATAGCCCCAACGGGGCGATCCTAACCTGATGTTCTTATTAGTACCGCCCCTTTGGGGCTTTTTCACTCGCTTGTGTTTCCGTCCTGGGGCGATGCCCCAGGCTGACATAGCACCGGCCCGTTGGGCCTGAATTCAACCTGTAAATTTGGTTTTGCTGACTGCATATGGAATCCGGTAGAGTCAGCAAATTTCAAAACTGAACCACCCTTTTTTTGTTTTCCCTTACTCTCACGGAATGAGGTCTCTATGACGACTGCTGTAATCGACGATCAGAAATTACTCATCGGAACCGAAGGTCGCGTTAAGGCGACTGCCAAACGATTGATCAACAATGCTCAGGTGGATGTAAACCAGTTGATGCCCATCAAGTATCATTGGGCCTGGGAGCACTACAACAGCGGCTGCTCCAATCATTGGATGCCGACGGAAGTGCCAATGAATCAGGACGTTGAAATCTGGCGGTCAGATCGCTTGACCGATGACGAACGCCTCGTGATCAAACGCAATCTGGGGTTCTTTTCAACAGCGGAATCACTCGTTGGCAATAATCTGGTTTTGGCAATCTTTAAACACGTAACAAACGCGGAATGCCGTCAGTACTTGCTGCGTCAAGCGTTTGAAGAAGCTGTGCATTCGCATACGTTTCTGTACGTCGTCGAAAGTCTGGGTCTGAACGAAGGCGAGATCTTCAACATGTACCGGGAAATCCCGGCCATTGCGAAGAAGGATGCCTTCGAAATGGAACTGACGGCGGAAGTCATGTCTGAGGGATTTTCGACCGACACGCTCGAAGGACAGCAGATGTTCCTGAAGAACCTGATCGGCTTCTATGTCATCATGGAGGGCATTTTCTTTTACAGTGGCTTTGTGATGGTGCTTTCATTCCACCGACGCAATCTGATGAAGGGGATCGGAGAACAGTTTCAGTACATCCTGCGGGACGAAACTGTCCATATGAATTTCGGCGTCGATCTGATCAATGGAATCAAGTCCGAAAATCCCGGCTTGTGGACGCCGCAGTTCCAATCCGAAATGATCGAACGCATTCGGACGGCAGTCGAACTGGAAATCGACTATGCCGAAGGCTGCCTGCCCCGTGGTGTTCTGGGCCTGAATGCCGAATCGTTCCGTGACTATGTTCAGCACATCGCCGACCGTCGCCTGGAACGCATTGGCCTGCCGACGCAGTATGGTTCTCCAAACCCATTCCCGTGGATGAGCGAAACGATTGACCTGTCGAAAGAAAAGAATTTCTTCGAAACGCGAGTCAACGAGTATCAGAGCGCTGGTTCGTTGAACTGGGATTGAACAAGACGACACCATTCGACATTTGGATCAAGAGCCCGGCTTTTGCAAAGAGCCGGGCTTTTTTGTGATAGACTGCACGCGGTTGGCATTGGCTCATTTAACCGCGCGCCCAGCGGGCCGCGATTGTTCAATTTGAGATTTGAGATTTTAAATTCGAGATACAAATCGCGGGGAGTTGCCCACGAGGTTCAACGATTGTGCCATCCTCAACCGCCTGAGGTATATAATCCGGTGTCCCCGATAGTTCTCCGCAGGATGGACATTCGTGTCCGTCGAATGGCCAATCTCTCGGACGTGAATCAACAAGCTACAGGAATCGCAGCTGTCGACCCGGCATTAGAAACTCGCCTTGTCTCCAATTTACACTCCAGGCCTGGCCACGATGCGTTTAACTCTCCGGCAGGACGTTGCGACTTCGATGCGACAGATTGTCGGACCGCGCTAGCGGTCTGTTGATTTAGTGATTATTGGGGCTCAATGTCATACTAACCCGAAGCGCCAGCGAGGAATTCAGCCGTTTTAGCCTCGCTGGCGCTTCGGGTTGGTATTAAGTCAACAGACCGCTGGCTCGTGGGCAATAATCGCTCCCCTGCTAATCGGCGAGGCAGCGGTAGGCTGCGAGTGCCCTTGCTCGAGCCGGTTCGGCGCGAAAGCCAAGCGAATCATGCGTAAACAGCGAGACGTTTGATGGGCGGGCTCTGGAGCCGATATCGTCGGGTCGAATGTCCCGCAGGCAGGCAGCAACGACAAGCGCAACGTCACGGGTCCGGACATTGTAGTTCGTATCCACCGGTAGATCGCCCGGGACTTGTTCTTTCACGACTTGACCGCGTTGAGGCCAGAGCACGGTTTCATTGTCGAGTAATGACTCAATCAGCGGCAGATCTTCCGTGCTTTTCAGGCTCGCCAGGCAAAGCAGCGACAGAATCATGTCCGGTCGATTTGATTTGCTCCTGATGATGCGGAGTGCGACTGTGCGACCAGACTTCAGATCGTGCTTCATCGAAAAAAGCAGCGGTCGTTCTGCGGCAATACCCGTCGTTATACCGGCTCGTACGATCCATGCATCCGCGATCGCGAGCAGTGTTTTTGCATGGACGCCGTCAGTGATGAGTTCGCTGAATCGAGGTGTGTCCAGCAGGATGGAGATATCCGTTGACGTGGCACGAACGAGTCGCGTTTCTGTTTCGCTTCCAAGCAGCATGACGGCCGCAACGGAGGCAATGGGAAACTCTTCGTCCAGAAGTGCTCTGTATTTCCGGGCAAGCGTCGCCGTGCGGAATTCCAGCAGAGCAGGCAGCTCGCTTGGGGTGAACAGCCGGGTGGCAAAGAGTTGCGGTTCGGCGACAAGGATTTCACCGAAAATCTGCAGTGCTGCGTCATCGTGGCCGGATATTTTTTCGAAACGATCCCATTGTGGAAGTCGTTGAGCAATTTCAAGTGAGGGATTTCTCAGGAAGGCTTCCAGTTGATCGTCGAACAGGCGTTTACGCAGCTGCGGAAGAATCATCCTGAGTCGCGAAAGCGTCTCGCCCGTGGCCGTTGCCGCTGTCTTTTCCAACAATCCGACGGATTCCGGACCAACATTGCTGAGTTCTTTGGCGGCTTGCTGACGCTCAGAAAAGCTGGGACTGGCCAGCTTGTCGATCATCGATTTGACAAGCTGTTCGGAGGTTTCTGCAGTCGCGATTCCAATGCTCTCGTTCTGTGCGCGGGCTGAAGTCGCCAGGAAACCGGCGACTGCGATTGCGATCAGAAAATTGTGAAACGGGCCATGCATTGACAGCGAAAACCGTGCGAAAATCTGCAAAATCGCCCTGTTTTCACGGGGCCTGAACAACAGACTGGTGTTGTGTCCGTCACGCTTCAGACGCGATTGTGGCCGTTTTCTATCGGTCCCGCACGGGCTTTTCTGCCGGTTTGACTCGAATCCTCGAACGACTTGACGCAACTGCCGGATCGGGCGGAATTGGAAGACAATGATGCCAGTCATTCATCTGCGCTACGCCGAGAGTGCACTGCCAATGGTTGAGTTCTGGGCTACGACGGGCATTCTTGCCCGTCAAAGCGCGGTCGGACAAGTCGGACAAGAATGTCCAACCTGCATTTTCAGAATTGATGCGTCGAGTTCATGTCACTTTTAACTGCGTGAGGTATGGAAAATCATTCCAGAGTTGTTACTTCGATTGCCACAAGTATACAATTGTTCTAGGTCTGGCTTAACGATTCTGCTTTGCGTAAGGAGTTCACGATGCTTCGAGAACGTTCACGTCGTAGTTTTTTGGCAGATGTAGGACGAGGAACTTTGTTGGCGACTCTGGGCCCGGCAGTGTTGACGGATCTTGGATTGGCACCGAAGGCATTTGCTGAAGATCTCGACAGCACCCTGCGTTTCGGAGATCTGGAATCGCTGGTGTGCGAATTGCAGGAAACGCCCGTCGAGCGACTGCAGTCTGCTCTGGCGACCAAACTGCAGGGCGGGTTACCGCTCAAGACGCTGGTCGCTGCTGGAGCGCTCGCGAATGCCCGCACATTCGGGGGCGAAGATTACATCGGGTTCCACACTTTCATGGCACTCGGGCCGGCACTGAAGATGTCTGCACTGATGCCGAAGGGTTCGGAAGCTCTGCCGGTCTTTAAAGTACTCTACCGTAACAGCAACCGGATTCAGGAATTCGGAGGTCGGGAATCTGAGGTACTGCATGCATTGTCCGGTTCAGCACCAGCCAACGAGGCCACAGCGGCGGCGCTGCATGATGCGATCGTGGCAAAGGACACCTATCATGCGGAACAAATCCTTGCGGGCCTCGTCACTCATGATCGTCGCAGCGCGCTGGATGCCTTGATTCCGGCAATTGACGACTCTCCGGAAGTGCATCGAACCGTTTTGCCGTATCGTGCCTGGGACATGCAGGAGATTGTGGGAACTGAGCATGCACTGACGCTGCTTCGACAATCATTGCGATACTGTCTACGTCTGGAACCGCATCGTACAGCCGACTGGGACGTACATGGCAAGATGCTCGTGAGCCTGCTGGACGAGTTTCACCTGGCTGGCAAGGAGCCGGGGACGAAGTCTGCTGAGGATGCCTTCGTACAACATCTGAGCGATACGTTTGCATCGGCATCACCGATCGATGCCGCCCGAGCCGCCGCCAGTGCATTGGCAGAAGGATATCAGCCAGCCGCGATCGGGGAAGCGATTTCACTGGCGGCCAGTTTGCTCGTGCTGCGTGACGGAGGGCGGTTGCCGCAAAATGAAGACAGACTTAAACCAGCAGGCTGCGTGCATGGCGATTCAGTCGGCGTTCACGCCAGTGATGCCGCAAATGCCTGGCGAAACCTTGCACGAATCAGTAGCGGCATCAATGTCTATGCGTGCCTGATCATTGGAGCGTGGCAGGTCGCTCGGGATCGGAATCAGCCCGGCAATCTCCTGACGAGTCCATTGCCTGTCAAGTATCATATGGATCGCCTGACGGCAACGGATGCAGACGGCCTGCTGTCTCAACTGGATGATGCGATTCAGAATAATCTGCAGGGACATGCGACTGCAATTGCCCAGCGTTATGGTGAGTTGTCACTTCCGGACGACCGACTGTTCGCAACGATGTTGAAATATGCCGTCAGCGAAGACGGGGCATTGCATGCCGAGAAATATTTCTACACGGTGTGGGATGATTTCCACGCCACAAGACCATCTGCCCGCTGGCGACACCTGACATCGCTGGCTCGCGTGACAGCCAGCGAATTCGGAAAGCCAGCCGCTGGTCAGTTCGAGGCACGAGGTTTGCTTGGGGTCGGATCGTGATGGGTCAGTCGCTGCGCTGACTTTCCGCGCGGTGGATGGCAAAACCCGGTTCAGGAATCGGCCATCTTTCGATTTGCCCGAGCCAACGGCAAGGATTTCTCAAGTGTATCGGCGCATGGGTGGTATTCTGAGAACGAAAGACTCTGCGATTGGCTGCGGAGCAGCCGTGGATGGTAGCCTTGGGCGCCCAGCCCAAGGAATCTTGCAGACGATTCAGGGAAGCTGCGGAGCAGCGACGTAGATTCCATCGCGGCATGACGTCGCTGCTCCGCAGCTCATAGGCATTGGTGCAGAAGTTTTTTAGTTTAACGGCGAGCCGTAGGCGTAGGCGAATCCAGCGTCGTTCCGCCTACGCCTACGGCTCGCCGTTAAACGATTTGTGCCAACTTACTTATGCACCAGCCGATGACCTGCGGTTTTACCGCAGGCTACCGCACGCCGCTGCTCCGCAGCGAATCGCAAGTCGATACGTCGAAGATATGGGCAAGGGAAAGGCATGAGCCCGGTTGGGCCGCTCAGTTTCCAAAACCTGACTTATTCTGCAACTCCACAACCTGCGGAGATACCCGTTCATGCGAGTATGTCTTTCAGCACATCGCCACCCACATCGGTCAGGCGATAATCACGGCCATTGAACCGGTACGTGAGTTTTGTGTGTTCCAGTCCGAGCAGATGCAGCAGTGTGGCGTGCAGATCGTTGACGTGAACTTTGTTTTCGACGGCCTTGTAGCCGAAAGGATCGGTCGCCCCGTAGTGGAAGCCGCCTTTAACGCCCGCTCCGGCCATCCAGATGGTGAAGCCATTGGGGTTATGATCACGTCCCTTGTCGCCCTGCGAATCGGAAGTTCGCCCGAACTCGCCGCCCCAGATGACGAGAGTTGAGTCGAGCAGCCCGCGGGCGTCCAGATCGGCCAGCAGGGCTGCGGCGGGTTGGTCGGTGTGCAGACCGCAGGATCGGTGGTTTGTTTCCACGTCGCTGTGACAATCCCACGGAACGTCGTTCACGCTGCCGTCACCGCCGACACCCTTGCCTGCAAAAATCTGCACGAACCGCACGCCGCGTTCGACGAGCCGCCGCGCGAGCAGGCATTGCCGTGAAAAGGTGGCGCATTCAGGACGCTCCATGCCATACAGCTTGTGCGTCTCTTCCGACTCGCTTGCCAGATCAAGCGCTTCGGGTGCTGCCATCTGCATGCGATACGCGAGTTCGAACGAGTTGATCCGCGCGGCCAGATCAGCCTGAGTCGGTCGGCTGGTGGCGTGCGCCTGATTCAGTTCGCGGATCAGATCAAGTTGGGATCGCTGCTGGATGTCGGAGTGTTTTCCGTCGCGCGCCAGGTTGTCGATTGATTCTTTGCGACGTGCATCGAGCGTCAGTGCCTGATACGTCTTGGGCAGGAAACCAGCCGACCAGATCTGATCGTCCCCCCGCGGTCGCGTGTCATGCAGTACCACGAACGACGGAAGATTCTGATTCTGTGATCCGAGACCGTACGTCATCCATGCACCAAGCGCCGGAAGTCCGGGTCTGTTGGTTCCACACATCAGTTCGAGTGACGCAGGCGCGTGATTGTTCTGTTTCAGATACATCGAATGCAGAAAGCACATCTTATCGACGTGCTTCGAAAGATGAGGAAACAGGTCCGAGACCCATGAACCTGACTCCCCATGCTGCTCCCATGCAAACGGTGACTTGAGGCATTTGCCGCTAGTCGTGAAGAACCCTGTCTGAGGATCAGATCCTGCGAGTTGCTCGCCGTTTCGCTTCTGCAGTTCCGGCTTGTAATCCCATGTATCGACCTGCGATGGCGCTCCTGTCATGAACAGCCAGATGATCGACTTCACCTTCCCCGGAAAATCCGACGGTCGGAGTGCAAGCGGATCGGCGGGATTCGCAGCGGCTGCGGTTTCGCCCTGCAGCATGCTGGCCAGCGCGACTGACCCGAAGCCAAGCCCCGCCTCCTGCAAAAAGCGACGACGCATCGGGAGCACGACTTCGGCAGGGGAATAAAAGTTGAACATAAGGAGGTCTTTCTGTTTGTTTAACCGCGTGGGCAACGCCCCGCGCTTTGGATTTTGGATTTTGGATTTTGGATTTTGGATCTCAAATTTCAAATTTCAAATTTCAAATAGAACAATCGCGGCCCGCTGGGCACGCAGTTAAACGAGCAAATGGTTACTCTTAGTCGATATATACAAATTCATTCAAACAGAGCAGGACATGGCAGAATTCGATGAGGGCTTTGTCTGTCGACTCCGGTGAGTCGCCGCCCATGGCGATCCGTTGCTGTTCGATGAACGCCGTCATGCGGGTTTGCTCGTCGGTCGTCGGCAGTCTGCCGAAAGCGATCTGGTAACCGCGATCGACCGCCGCAGACAACGGTACATCTGTGGCTGGCTTGATCAGAGCGAACAGTTTTTCGGCCTGTTGCCGCACGAGTGGTGAGTTCATCAAGGCCAGCGCCTGAGTCGGGACCGTTGTGACACTTCGCTCACCGATGCTTTGAGTCGGTTCTGGAGCGTCGAACATCGTCATGATCGGAAGCAACTCGCTCCGCTTGACGCGCAGGTAGACGCTGCGGCGCTGGCTGTCATCGAGCACGCTTGGCCCGAACATCGTCGTGTCGAGATTGCCACCGGTGGCAAGCAGAGCATCGCGGATGGTTTCTGCTTCCAGTCGGTGCGGTTGAAAATGCCACCAGTAGCGATTGGCAGGGTCGATCTTCAGATTGTCGGGATCGACTTCGTGTGATTGCTGATAGACATCGCTGAGCATGATGGCTCGGTGCAGCGGCTTCAGCTTCCAGCCGCCGCGAACGAGTTCTGCCGCGAGATACTCCAGCAGTTCCGGATGCGTCGGTCGTTCCCCCTGCACACCAAAGTCATTTGGGGTACCGACAATTCCCTTGCCCAGATGATGCTGCCAGAGCCGGTTGACGATGACCCGCGCCAGCAGCGGCCCGGCACCGTGTTCGATGTCGGCCATCCAATTGGCCAGCGAGACACGCGGACTCTCCGGCGCTGGCGTCTGAGCGGGTTTCGCCGGTTCACTGCTGCGCCACAGCACCTGCAGGTAACCGGGCTCCGCCTTGTCCTGCTTGTTATCGACTTCACCGCGCCGGAGGTAGAAGACGTCCTGTCCGCCAGCGATGGTGGTATAGACTTCCTGCAGATTCGGTCGCGGTGTGGAGGCCGCATGATCGCGGACCGCGTGAAAGATCTTCGCCGTTTCTGCGTCGAATGGAGCAAACCAGCGAGTCAGTCGCACGCGCACCTGTTCGGGAAGTTCCTTGCTGTGAGCGGCGATGATCGCCCGTAGTTCGCCGACATGCTGAGGTGAAACTTCACCTGCCCATGTCGCAGGGTTTGGCTCGACGCTGAGTGCCATTCGCAGGCGACCGATCCCCAGGTCGCGAAACTTCAATTCGACGACCAGTTCCGTCCCATTCGCGAAGCCGGCGAGGGGCGATTCAAATTCGAAGATCGCCGCGTTGTCTTTCTTCGCGGTCGTGCGGACTACCCACGCCGTTTCCGGCTTTTCATCCACGGTGTTTGCCAGCGGCTGATTCTCATCTTCAAATGCCGCGAAAACCGGTTTCAGCTTGACGACCTGAGCAGCGTCGCTGGCCTGTGGATCGAGCGGACGAGCAGTCACCGTAATTTCGGCGAGTTGAAAACTTCCGTCGCCGCTGAGCCCTGGTCCGCGCTGAGGCAATGACTTGTCGGTGAAGGCATCGAGACGCAGGGACTGCACATTCTTCTGATGCGTCTGGAACGTCAGTCGATACTGCTCTTCGTTGCGGACATTCCGTCGCTGACCGCGTTGCCGGACGTTCGTCCCCGGATTCAGCAGGCCGTCGTGGGCCACGATCCCGCCCGGAAGTTCCTTCAGCCACGATCGTTCCGCTTCGAGGGCAATCGGCTCCAGCGCGTGCCAGCGAGTCGCATCGGGTTGCTTAGCCAGTTCGGTGGACTGCCAGGCGGTGAATCGGGCTGGTAGTTCAGTCGTGGCAAATGCCGCGAGCGCAGTGACAAGGGGTTCATGTTCGGCTTGATGTTTCACGATCGCACGTTCAGTCGCGGCGGTGTCGAGATCCAGCGTGCGCGGGCCATGGACCGTTTGAGCCAAAGATGCCGCCAGTGCGTAGTAGTCCTGATGCGGAATCGGATCGTATTTGTGTTCGTGACACCGAGCGCAGCCCAGCGTCAGTCCCAGCATTGAGCCACCCATTGTCATCATCATGTCGTCAAGCTGGTCGTAGCGAATCCGCTCGACGGTCTTGGCCGTGATCTGACCGGGATATGGCCCGGCCACGAGAAATCCAGTGGCTGCCGCACCTTCGATATCATCCGGGGCGAGCACGTCACCCGCCAACTGCATCCGCACGAACTGGTCATATGCCAGATCATTGTTCAGAGCACGAATGACCCAGTCGCGATAGTGATAGGCTCCGGGGCGAAAGCCATCGAATTCATAACCGCCGCTCTCGGCGAATCGCGCAGCGTCCAGCCAGTGGCGTGCCCATCGCTCACCATACGCGGGCCTTGCCAACAGTTCATCGATGACCCTCTCAAACGCCTCCGGAGACGTGTCGGCGACGAACGCAGCGACTTGCTCCGGCGTCGGCGGCAGGCCGATCAGATCGAAGTACGCCCGGCGGATCAACTTCTCTTTGCTTGCCGGATGATTTGGCTTCAGACCCTGCGCCGCCTGCGCCTGCCGAATGAAACCATCGATGGGTTTTTGAGCGTCTGGCAACGCGCTTTCCTTCAGTGGCTGAAACGACCACCACTGCCTGCCTTCGTCGATGTTGATCTCACGCTTCGGTTTGACAGCCACGTCCCCTTCGCGAGGGTCCGGTGCTCCGAGATCGATCCACTTCGCGAAGTCGGCAATCACTTCGTCCGACAGCTTGCCAGTTGGCGGCATTTCTATGCCATCGTACTTCAGTGCCTTGAGCAGCAGACTCTCCGCCGATTTCCCTTTGACGAGCAGTTCCGCGCCTGACTCGCCGCCAGCCGCAACTCCCGCCGCTGAGTCGAGATACAACGCGCCCTGCAGCTTTTTTTTATCCTGTGCTTCGACCGAATGACAACCATAACAATGCTGCACGAGTACCGGGCGAATCTTCTGCTCGAAGAACTGCACGCCTTCATCATCCGCAGCCTGCGAAGTCAACGGAATCGTCATGGTTAAAAAAACGGCGAGCTGGATCAGTATTTTCATAGAAGCGTGGAGTCTACAGTGGGATAATCTGGTGTTCAGACAGCATTGAATGGGTATCATCACAACTCAGGGCAACTGAATTCAACCGATAAATCAAGTTTTGCGGCGTGTAGAGCCACACTTGCCTTCACAGGCGAGCGGCAGATAAGAATTTACCTGCTGTACGACGGACATCCTTGTCCGTCGTTTGTTTCGGCGGACTTTGAAGTCCGCTGTACGGTAAGAACTTATCCGCCGCTCGCCGTAGGGCGATAATCACCACCAGAATCGGTTGTGGCAGATGCGTGCTACGCCACCATGCCGCTTGTCGGCATGGGGCGATGATCATAATACTGGCATTTTTGGTGATCATCATCCTACCCGGACGAGCCGGGTAGTGATGGGAGTGACGTCAGAACGTCAGAACTTCCGTCTGGTGATGATCATTACTCGATGGGGACAACCCCGCATCGTGGCTTTTCAACCATGACCGTTTTTTATAGCTGCCGACATCGAAATGACACTCCAACATCCCAGCAATCAAGCGGGACATTGAAAAAAACGCCGTTCGATGAGATTGTATTTTGAACAGTGGCTGGGATAACGTCGAAATCTTCTTCCTCGTCGTCACGCAGGCGAGGACTTACGGCCAAACCGGCGGCATCAAAATCGCCGAGGCTGCCGAAAATCGCGCCGTCGAATTCCACAAAATTTTCGGGTTTTCAAAGGCCGGAAACGATCTGCCCACTTTTCAGACGAAACGCCATACTATGGCAGTTGCAGACTAGTGCTTTGTCAGTGATGGATTGATGGGTTGTGTGCCACTGGCTCTGCCAGTGCTTTATCCCAATGAAGAACACTGGCAGAGCCAGTGGCACACATCAGAGCACGGTTGACGATGCACTAGAATGCGGTCACGTTTCCTGAGCTGACGGCTCGCGGACGCAAGACTCAGGGCAGGAAGCAGGTTCCAGGTGTCACATTCGGTTTCCAATGAAATCATTCTGAACGACGACAAATTCTGGATTGTCAGTCGCCGGGAACTGTTTGGCCCGTTCGTCTACCAGTGGAGCGGGGATCTGTATGGCATCGAATTTACGTACCAAGGACAAAAATTCGGTGAAGTGTGCAGCGACGAAGAACTCTACGCCGACCTGAAGCCCTTCGGATTGCCGATCAGCGTCGCGCGTGTCGCCGCACTCATTGCCGGTGCAATTGTCGTCAGCATTCGATCCGGTACGTCAATCGACGAGCGCGTGTCACATCTGATTTCCCTGCTGCAGCAGTTCGAGATGGAACGCTTCAGCATTCGCGAAAGCACGTCGGGATGACAAAATCGGCGGGCTCAGGTAGAGTCTTAGGACCGCTCAAGAAATAACTGTCTCTTTTACACCCCTCACCCAACGCCGTTAAGGATTTATCGTCGTGTTTTCACCGAGTTTCTCGAAGTCCCTTCTCCCCCTGGTAAGCGAATCACGCCGTGTCCCAACCCATCAGGTGTGACAGCAAAACGCTCGATGCCTGGCAAGCCAGGTTTCCAGTCGTTATGCTGATGGCGTTCC
>CAMAVB010000125.1 GCA_945861465.1 Candidatus Kuenenia stuttgartensis | reverse complement strand
CTGCAGTACCTCAAACGCATCGAACCGCACATCGGAGCGACGGCAGAACGACTGGGCTATCCAGGGCCGTGCCCCGATGCGTATCCAGCAGGTGGACTATTCCCGCGACAGTACGACTCGATCATCCTGCACATCGACTCGTTTGAAGTGCGTGCCAAAGATGAGCGGGAATAGTTTTGAGCCCGGTTGTCGTTCACCCAGTGTGTCGAGTTGAACGGATTCACTCAGGATGGCGAGCACCTCAGGTGAATCCTTGTCTATAAGTTCGATCCTGATTCTTTCTTCTCGAAAGAAATCGATCAATTGCCCGATCGTCGCTCGTTCAGCCTTGATCTGGAAGTTCCTCGTGCGAATGGAACCGTCCGGTGTCGTCGAAGTTGCATCGGAACTGGTGACGGCGTTCAACAACTCCTGCAGCGTCGCGTTGAGTGCAGCGTGTTGCCGCAATGTGGTCGTCACTGTGGCGTTTGAACCCGTCCATTCGATCTCAGCAGTTGGTGCCTGTTGCTGCCAGGCGGTGACGACCGTGGCTTTGAATTTGCTGCCAACTGTATAACGATGTTCCAGCAGCTGTTCCGGATCGATCGGGACAATCGTCAGTTCCGCACGATCGCCTGCCAGCTTGAATGTCAGGTCAAACTGATTCAGGATCATCGTGGCTGATTCGGAGAAGGACATTCGGGGCAGTCTTACTTCGGCCCAGACGTCGTGAGGTATGACGTCCGGATTCCTGATCACAGCCCCGGCGGACACAGCGTGGTCCAGCAGCATCTGACGCGGCTCGGACAGCCGTTCCCACGACGCATCGGTTTTCGCGGTCAGCTTACGAAACGCGGCGGCATCAATTTTCTGTCGAAGTGAGTTCACCTGTTCAGCATTGTGACTCAGCAAAATCGGAAGCCGATAAATGGCATGCGCCGGCCCGACACAGACGAAATTTTCAGTCGCGCAAAACGCTCCTTGAGGAATTGCGGACGAAATCTGATTGAGCACTTGAACTCGCGGTACAAAATCCGTTTTCACACTGATCGCCTGGTGCGGATCAATTCGGCGATCCCGCAGAATCACGACACCCGTCTGTGCCTGCAGATCACGGAGCTGTATCCCAAGTTCTGACCCGATGCTAAACCAACTGATGTTGGTCGCCAGGGCGGTTTGAAGATCCTTCCCCGTGTGAAACGGGGCCGGTTCGTCGGTCGGGAGGACAAGAAAAAAGATGAGGATCGTGAGCATATTCAAGTTGAATTCCCCAGAGATCATGTTGCGAACGAGTACGAGTACCGCCCTGCGGGCTGAGTACGAGTACGAGAAACCGAGTAATTCGTGAACCACTGCACAAAGTTGTTGGTAATGACAAGGCTTCGCGCCGGTCGTTCCCATGTCTGGCAGCAAAAAACCAGGTCGTGTCCCTGGTTTTCGTCGGGCTGCCCCAGCGGGAACGCAACCGATTTGCTGCAACTGAAATGAATATCCTCCCCTCCCCTTATTTCGCTCGCTCGCCGTAGGCGAGCGAGCGAAATAAGGGGAGGGTCCGTGGGCGTGTGGTGTTGTAGCATCTCAGTTGTCGCTCCGATCGGGTCAAGCCCGACGGAAGCGTTGTTCCTCAAAGAAAACGGCGATTTCTTTGGGTAACGTCGAGACGTGAAGCCGGAGGGGCCGCTCCGGCTTCCAAAAACTCGCTCATTGGCAACATCTTTTGAAAAGACATCAGATCAGGAATCTTCTCAAGAAAAACAGTGCATTGTCAACCGTGCTTTGATGTGTGCCACCGGCTCTGCCAGTGTTCTCCATCGGCATGAAACACTGGCAGAGCCAGTGGCACACGACCCATCAATCCATGCCATTCCGGTGCCAAATGCGGTCTATTCTGTCATAAATCCAGGCAGGACTAAACTGAAGAACGACAAATCTGTCACGTGTTGTGCCGGAAGCGAGCAGTTTCTGTAGTGGACCGGCGATGCGACAAGTACCATGCGACGGTGGAAAAACTCTGCCCGGACGGTTCCGGAGGCTCGTCGTGCGAAGTTGTTGAGATACATTATGAAGCACACCCATGCTGTTGGAATTGACCTTGGTACAACGTACTCGTGCATCGCGTGGTTGAACGAGCACGGTCAGCCCGTCACGATCCCGAATCAGGAAGGCGAACTCTCCACGCCGTCGGTGGTGTTCTTCGATGGTGATCAGCCGATCATTGGTACCGAAGCCATGCGGAACGCGATCGCCAGTCCGGAGCGTGTTGTCCAGCACGCGAAGCGTTTTATGGGCAACCCGGAGAAGTTCTGGAAGATCGATGAGACGCGGTACTCACCGGTGCATATTTCCGCGATGATTTTGCGAAAGCTGATCGCGGCTGCTCAGGAACAAATCGGCGAGATTAGTGAAGCCGTCATCACCGTGCCCGCTCAATTCAGCGATGCACAGCGACATGCGACCATGCAGGCCGGTCATGCGGTCGGGCTGCAACGCATCGAAATGATCAATGAGCCCGTTGCGGCGGCGCTTTGTCATGTGTTGGGGAATGAAGGACTGGCATTTACCGAACTCGCCATCGATCAGCAATTGCTCGTGTTCGACCTTGGTGGCGGCACGCTGGACATGGCGATTGTGAAGTACAAGACGAACCAGGTTCGCGTTGTCGCGTCCGACGGTGACCTGGAACTGGGTGGTTTAGATTTCACGAGAGTCCTGATTGATGCTGCTGCTGAAAAATTCATCGCGGACTTTGGCAACGATCCTCGTTCGCATCGCGGCAGCCTGCAGTTTCTGGCTTTGGAAGCTGAGCAGGCCAAACGCAGCCTTTCCGTCCGCCCGCGAGCCGCGATCACCGTGCAGCACGAAGGGCATCGCAAGACGTATCAGATTGAACAGACAGAATTCGAATCACTCAGCCGAAAGTTGATTCTGAGAACGGAAGAAATTACGCGTCGCATTCTGAAGGACAACAAATTCGGGTGGGCTCATATTGATGTCGTCCTCACGACTGGCGGTGCATCGCGGATGCCGATGATCCGGGAAAGTCTGAAGAAGCTCAGCGGTCGAACTCTGAATTCATCGCTTTCGCCCGATCAATCGATCGCACACGGTGCGGCCTATTATGCGGGAATGCTGCTGTCAAACGATCAGTACGCCCGGACGGTCTTCAACAGTACGGCATCGTCGCGGCTGGCAAAGGTGGAACAGCAGAGTGTGAACGCCAGGGCACTCGGGATTCTGGTGCGCGATGAAACGGGGCAACGCATCCCCCATTACCTGATTCCCGCGAATTCGCCTTTGCCAACGGCGACGACGCATGTGTTCGGGACTGTTGTGGATCATCAAACTCGAGTCCGCGTACAAATTGTTGAAAGCGGTGCCGGGGCTGATCGTCCGCCAACCGTCCTCGGAGATTGTCAGATTACAGATCTGCCAGCGGACCTGCCGGAAGGCACGGAGATTGAAGTCACGATCAGCTACGACCATCAGGCTCGAGTCCATGTTTCGGCTGTGGAACCCGTGAGTGGTCTGCGAACAGAAATAGAAATCATCCGGCAGGAAAACCTGAATCCACAACTGCAGGAAACACCTGACGTCGTGCTCAGTCCGGAACTTGACGCACTGGCGGAACTTTCGCAACTGTCACATGCCGTTGCGGAAATTGAAGACCAGCCGGTGCTGCTCTGTAATGATTGCGGCACGCCGCTGCAGCGAAATGGACGCTGTGCAAAGTGCAACACCAAGCCTCTAAAGCAGAGTCCGAAGGGAAACCGCCCGGCCACGCCGCAGAAGTCTGCAAAACGAGTCCAGTCGCAACCAACAACAGCCGACTCGCCACCGAACATCCAACAGTCTGCTCGCCGCAGCAATGTATCCGGTCGCAAGAAGCCTCAGCCTGATCCGAATGAGGCTGAATTCTGGGACCTTGTGGATGGCGATTAGTTGAATATTCTGCTCGCACGGTTGAAATCGCAAATTCGTTTAACCGCGTGGGCAACGCCCCGCGTTTCAAATTTCAAATCTAAAATTTCAAATCTAAAATCTAAAATCTAAAATCTAAAATCTAAAATCGCGCCCCGCTGGGCACTCAGTTCAACGAGCCTCCGTCATCTGCGCGTGATACCGGTTACTCTGTCACAACATCCGGCAACTGAAGTTCGCTGTCCTGCAGAACTGCGTCCGTCTGTTGTTGCTGAAAGTGATGCAGCTTCTGCTTCAGAATCTGGTTGTCGATCGCCAGAATCCTGATGGCCAGCAGTCCTGCATTTCGAGCTCCCGAAATGCCAATCGCCAGGGTGCCGACAGGAATTCCACCAGGCATCTGCACGATCGATAATAAAGAATCGAGCCCATTCAATGCCTTGCTCTGTACGGGGACGCCGAGCACCGGCAAGATCGTTTGAGCGGCGATCATGCCCGGCAAATGAGCCGCACCGCCAGCACCGGCAATGATGACCTTCAAGCCTCGGGATTCCGCTTCGGTCGCGTACTCAGACATCCACGCAGGCGTACGGTGTGCAGAAACAACGCGACATTCAAAGGAAATGCCGAACTGACGCAGAATATCCGCAGACGCAGCCATCGTCTCCCAGTCGGACCGACTACCCATGATGACACCGACGAGAGGGGGCTCTGGACTCATATTATCTTGCCGATCGTTGGGGTATCGTGCAGCGGATGGTGTAAAACGTTCTCTCAGCTACAGCTTACCGGTCGCCGCCCATTTTCCAATCAAGTCGATGCCAAAGCGGGAAACGTTCTCGTGTTTGTCTCTGTCGCGAGTTCGGGAAGCCGTTGAAAATGGTGGCAGGTCGCTCGACGATATCCGAGTGTGGCCTAGACTCTGCAGTGTATTGAGTGTGTTGTTTTTCAGAGAAGAATTTCGATACATTCCAACGAGGATTCAGCCTACATGAGATTCGCCATTGCTGGCAATGACGCGACAGCGTTTGATGTGCTGCGGGAACTGGCTGGTTCCTCTGCACACTCGCTGGTGCGCTGCGCGCTATCCGGACAATTAGCGGCGGCTGTAAGTCAGGCCAGTATTCCGGTGTTCCTGGCAGCGACAGTCGAAGATGCGTTGCTGGCGGGCGACGTGGATATCGTGATTGTCGCGATTGATGATCTCGACGAATCACTGCGAATCGTCCGGGCAGCGTCACAAGCGGATCGGCATGTGATCGTCATTCCTCCCGCGTTGTGTTCTCCGGCCTACTCGTTTGAGTTGCATCTGATCCTGGACGAATCACAGTGCGGCATCATGCCGCTGTTGCCACGTACCGCGATTACCGAACTGCCCTTGGCCGCAGTGGACCTCGGATTGGACGAACTTACGACTCGGCAGTTGTCGCTGGAACTGTCGTTGACAGCGACCAGCCCGCTGGAATTGCGAGCAACCGTCATTCGCGGACTCGATTATTTGTCGGCCGCTGGATTTAAGTTCACGCAGGTCACGGCACTGGAATCGAATGCACCAGACGGAAGCCTGATCTCGCGTTTAATTACACTCAGCGCTGCAACGACGGCGGAAAAGCCTTTACCGCCCGGCACGCTGACAATTAAGCCATCAGGCAAACCATCAACGGCGGCTGAAAGGGAAAGCGTGCTGCAGATCTCGCTGAACGGTGGGGGAGTCAGAACCGTCACGATTGCTGAGACGGCGAATGTCGTGGACCGCATTGTGACGGTCTGCCAGTCGCGTGAAATCTGTGGAAAGTGGATGGACGCTTTTTCAGTCACAATGGAACTAGCCGAAGCAGTCAGCAAGTCGCTGCGCCGACGCAGAACGGTCGATGTTCACTTCGATTCGGGCAGCGAAAAAGGGGTCTTTAAGAGTCAGATGACAGCCCTGGGCTGCGGTGTCCTGACATTCATGATGCTGGGCATGGTGGCCTACCTGATCGTCGCTCAACTCGTGCCGCTGCCAGACAACGTCCTGCACATTCTCCGCATCCTGTGGATCACGCCTTTGGTGTTGTTTTTGATCGCTCAGGTGCTGCTGCCACTGGCGCGAGATCGCGGGAACCGGGAATAAGGACTGCGGCAGAATTAAGTGGGGCACGATTCCATCGTGCCGGGCACGTTACAAACGTGCCCCACGCCCGGAAGACGACAGTTATTTCTCCGCCGGTCCTAAGTCAGTAGCCACGCTAACGGATGGTCGTGCCGAAACGCAGCCTCGTCCTTGAATGCGGTCAACTCTGTTTCATGCGAATTCATGGCTGGTGACACTCCTGACTGAGGGCGGACAGGCATTGATGCCGACGCAATCGCAGACACGAAACCATCCCGCTTGACCGTCGAATTGCTGCATTCGCATGTATCAAGTCCATCTGAGTTCGAATTCGAGTGCCGTTGACCGATCGAACAGCGGTTGGACAAGTGCAGTTCAGAGAGAAATTGGGTTCAACGACAGTTATCCAACTCTCCACACCCCGCGTCAAGGATCCGTTTGGCACCTCGCAGATCAAACATCCGATCGCGAAGCCATCGTTCGCTCAACCTGCGAATAAAAAATCCGTGCTAACTTCTTCGAGATTGTTTCAGGTTGGTCGAGGTGACTGGAGGTTGGTCGAGGTGACTGGCACTGGGCAGATCCCCTCCCACCGACGCAGGATAATCAAGTTCAGCACAACGGCGATTGACGAACCAATCTCCGCGCTCAGTCTTCCGAGCAACGGCGATTAAAAAAGTCGCGACTTGAAAAGAGTTCCGCTTCAGCCGATTTCGTGATCGCCTAATTCCCGCTGAGCGCCTCTACGAATCGTCAGGACGTGAACTTCATTGCCTCGCACAGTGAATACCGCGCGGTATCCGCCAGCACCCAATCCGATGTTTTTCTCTCGAAGCACTTCGTCGAACTTCGGATTCTCGGGAGCCAGCGAATAACTCTCCGGCATCTCCGGAATGGTCTCAAGCTGTCGGTAGACAACGTCTTGCCAATCGATCGCCTGGGTGAGCGAATGGTTTCGCGCCCACCAAACAGCGTTTCGCTCGATGTCCTGATGAGCCCGTTCACTGATCACAAGCTTCAACGGCATTGCGACATTCGTGCAAGAGCTTCGCTGGTTCTGGCCCGCGACTCATCCAGCGACATTCCTCGTCCAGTGTGCATATCGTCGAGCCCCTGCCGAATAGCGGCTTCATCTTCATCACGCTGCCTTTGCAATGCGTCCATCGCCTGCTGATGGACGCACTGATCTACGAGAACATAAACTCTGTGCGTTTTTGGATCGACCAAAGACAACGGATCGCCGCTTTGGTTCAGCGCGTCAGATTGCTCGGTTGTGAGTTGTGCTTTCATGGTGAGATTATGTCACGCAAACACCCCGCAAGGCAAGTAGAATGCGATGATCCATCGCGGACGAGTGAAGTGCTCGCAGTTATTGTCGCTAAAACCGAAAACCGTCTGAATTTTTTGCTCCGCCGCTTCCATTCTGCGGGGGGGGGGGGGGGTAACTTAGGCAACATTTGGGCGTCTTGCACAGTTGTGCCTGTTTTCTCGAAGCTTCGGCCCGAGGTTGAAGAAACGCATCCAGATTGTATTCCCGCAGAGAAAAGGACCAGTTGATGAGCAAAATGACCAATCCGTTCAAGACCTGGACGGCAGTATTGTGCGTCGTGATATCGGCGATGTGGCTCAGCGAGCGATCCGATGCCGGCATCGTCACGTTTGGCAGCCTTGGCAGCGCATTCGACATGGAATTTGTCCCGATCGGCAATGCCAACAACGATGATGATATGACTGGCGATCCGAATCCAGCAGGGAAGGTGGAGTACGCCTACCAGATGGGGAAGTTCGAAGTCAGCCGCGACATGATTAACAAGGCCAACACAGTTGGCGGCTTGGGGATCACTTTGCACGACATGACATTATTAGGCGGAAATGGCATTCATATACCAGCAACCGGAGTCACTTGGAACGAAGCGGCCCGTTTCGTGAACTGGCTGAACACCAGCACCGGGGGATTTGCCGCGTACAACTTCACCACGCCCGGTGTCAACGACAACATCACTCTGTGGACAAATGCCAACGTGGCCGACTTCAACCCGAGCAATCCGTATCGGAGCCTGCGAACCAACTACGTGCTGCCGAGCATGGACGAGTGGTACAAGGCGGCGTACTACGATCCGGGGTCGATGACGTATTTCGACTATCCGAGCAGCGACGGCAGCATCCCCACCCCAGTCACCAGCGGCATGGCTCCCAACACAGCGGTTTATGGTCAGCCTGGCACTCTTGACGATCCGGGCCCGGCGGAGATCATGTCAGCCGGAGGCCTGAGTCCCTACGGGATCATGGGGATGGCTGGCAATGTGTTTGAAATGGAAGAGACCGACTTTTTACTGAACAACGATTCAGGTCTTAATTTTCGCGAGTACCGCGGCGGCAGCTGGGGTGTCAGCCCCGTCAACGCCTTCGCCCAGATGTCGTCGTCGTCCCGGAGCAGCCTCCTCCCCACGTCCGATGGCAACGGCGTCATTGGTTTACGTGTCGCAAGTCTTTCCTCAGACGCGGTTGCGGTACCGGAACCATCGTCGCTGATCATGTTCAGCACGATGGCACTTTCCTTGTTGTGGTATCGAAAGCGTCTGAGGAAATAACCCTGAGCTCTTTTGCTCTTTTACCCTTTGTGTTTCGCAGCGTCGCCGGAGGCGGCGCGCGAATTTGAAATTTGGTAATGCTGTATTTCGGCGAGCGGTTGGGCGTCAGCCCTCCGTGTCCACGCGCGTCAGCTGACTTTCCATAGACCCTTCATTTGCGGTATCGAATTCAACTTCGTTCAGCAGGGCGTGGCACGGGTTGAAGAGAGGCAGCGACGTGGCGAAGAAGTCGGATCCCCCGGTCGTGCTCATCAAGTGGTACGACTTCACGAAATGGCTGCCGGATCGCGTGGACAGCTGGGTGCAGCTCGTGACGCGCTGCGTGGTCGGCGGTTACGGCAGCCCGGAGCGTCATTTTATGGGTTCATCGACAAATGAAGTGCGCCGCTCTGTTTCTGCGAACGGTGTGAGGTCCAGAAAATGGCGAGTTTGGACTGCGATTGAGCCTGAAGGGATCGCGGATTCCAGCCTGGGGCAAGTGAGTCCGCGAACGCGGTCGAACGCCGCCCCAGGAAATTCGAATGGAATCATGGAGCCTGAAAGGGTCGCGGAATGGCCATTTCCGATGCCCCTTCAGGGCATTTGGTCGTGGATCGTCTGATTCCTGGGGCGGTGCCCCAGGCTGATTTCCTCCGCCCCGATTGGGGCGAAACGCAGTCGTCACTCGCCTTATTAGTCTGCCAGAGCGCACTGGACGAATCGACGTCCATTCGATCCTCGACTACCGAATCTTTCCTTGCGCATTTTATTTAGACTGCAAAATGCGCGGGAGGATGGAATTCGGGAAGGCGAAGAAATCCAGATGCAGTTCGGACGATTGTGGAAACATGGCCTGCGTCAAGACACAAATGCTGATCGCCGGACGCAGTTCTGTGTATTGATTTCTCTGGTGGGCGTGACCTGAGTCAGATTTGTACCACCGATCGAAGTGTAGATACGCCGCAGGCTGGAAGCCTCCGTCAGCGATTCTCTGGACGATTGCCGTCGATCGCCTGATCAAGATATTCCGCGATTTCATCGGGCGCATCCATCATACGGAAACACTGAAGATCGTGATTGTCAATGCCGTGTTTTTCGCGCACTGTGTTTCGCAGCCACTCGACAAGCGGTTGCCAGAAACTCGTCCCCACCAGCACAACAGGAAATTGTGCGAGTTTACCCGTTTGAATCAGCGTAATCGCCTCGAAGAATTCGTCGAACGTGCTAAAGCCGCCAGGGAAAATCAGGAACCCGCGTGCGTACTTTGCGAGCATCATCTTGCGAACAAAGAAGTAGCGGCAAGTGTACGAGGCGTCACAGTAGGGGTTCATGGACTGTTCGTGCGGCAGTTCGATATTCAGTCCAATGGATGGGCTGCCGACTTCGCGCGCTCCGCGGTTACCCGCTTCCATGATTCCGGGTCCGCCGCCCGTGATAATTGCAAATCCGCGTTCACCGATGAGTTGGCATGTCTGATGAGCGAGTTGATACGAAGGATCGCTCTCTGGCAGCCACTGGAGCAACCCGGTACGATCTGCATGCCCGGACATGCCAAAAATCTGCTTAATTCCTGCCGCAACATTGTACTCGCGGCCGTGAATTCGAACCTGTTTTTCGCCAGGCAGGGTAGGAATCTACCATCGCTTTCATTCCGGATACTCGACCTCAACCAGTGGTTGCAGGAGTCCGCCTTTCAGGGGGACGCGGCCGTAAACGGATTCGTCCCACGTATGCAGGCCGAGGACGGCACGTGATATCGTGGGTGCCATCAGGCTGCGATAAACCAGTACCTGATGGCCGCCGATGCGGATTCGAAATCCGCTGGCTTCATGAGCGCCCACAGTGCGACGCGATTCCGTGACAGACAATTGAGTCCAGTCAGCCGGCTGATCGATGTGCTTTGGGTGCCAGTCCAGGGCCAGAGGCATTGTCACGCCACCTTTGCCGACTCCGGCGAGTTCCAGCTGCCCATCATGTTCCCGATAACTGCCCAGTGTGTGCTGGATTCGGTCGTCCTCCAGCCACAGCGGAAAAGTTCGCACCGTGCGTGGCCCGACGGAAAGTGTCAGTTCCCGAGTGACATCGCATGTCGCACATACCGCGCCATCCACGAGCGGCATGGATGTGACCAACTGGACTTTGCGTTCCGGGTCACTACTTGTCACGCTGTCGGTCATCATGGCAAAGCGATCACATGGTGCCAGCAGCAACTGGCGCACCTGTTTCACGTCTGCGGCACCTTCCGCCTCCAGTTCCACGAAGACTGTTTCCGGGTCAAGGAACCAGCAACTGCATTTCCATTCAGTCGGCGTCGGCAGGACTTCGTCATCCAGTTGCACGGACCACTTCCAGTTGCCGGCCAGAATCGGAACCCCGGCGGCTGCGATCATGACTTGAGGAGAACTCGAATGCCATTCCAGCGTAAGCGTATCGGCATCCGGACCAGATGCTGATCGCAGAATTGCGACGCAGCTCGGGTCGGATTGCCATGAAACTTCCGGATTCGGCAACTTCTCCACGGGCCTGCGGTTGGCTTCCTTCTTCCTTTTCCGGACGCTCGCTGAGGATTCAATCTCTGCGGATTTAACGGTTGCAGGTTCAACCACACCATGATTATCGCCAGCCACCGACTTCTTCAGTTTCTTCGGGCGTGTAACCTCACCGACCTGCCTGCGACTTGCTTTCACGAGCCTTGTCAGCCGTTTCTCCTGTGCGGAACCGGAGGCTGGAATCAGCAGTTCCATGATATCCGCCAGTGACGGCGCGAGCCTGTGCGGTGCGTCGAAAACCTGATGCTGTAACTTCGGGAACACGAGCAAAGCGGCACGCTCCGTCACCAGCGTCAACCGCTCCGCGCTGGCGTTGTCCCACAGCGGAGCATGGAACACCTCAGACCAGATCGTACATCGCGTGACTGGAGCCAGCCACTCATGAAGTCGACCGAGCAGCGATCCATGCACCAATCCGTCAGCATCCGTGCATTCGAGGAGTACCTTCCGTAAGGATTCCGTTGCCGATTTTGCCAAAGTCTGCACACCGCCGAGAGGACTCAGCAACACGCTGCAGATCCAGGGCGATTCCCCGTCCTGGATCATCTGTCGAATGGCATCGTTTTCGTCCGTTGCGGTCGGTGTATCAAACAAGCCTCCTGAGGAATCGCGCAGTGCCGCGCCGGCAAGGACGGCGAGCGTCTGAGTAAAATTTTCGGGCGACAGAGTCTGTCCTTCGCGAAGCAGGATTTCGGCGATCGCAATTGTCTCCCACGGCCCAGGTGCGGGGCCGATTTCGACTAACCAATTCGCGATCACTTCGTCGTACTTTAACGGCGTCCTGGTTGGCCTGCGCTTTTTGCCTCGGTGTTTCTTTGTTCTGCCGGATTGCTTTGTCGGACGCGAAGACAAGTCGTCGAGTGACGCTGCGAGTTCGCGTTCGCGACCGCTCAAATCGACCACATCCACTGACCACGTCGCCAGCAGAGGAGACTGCCCCAATCGCTTGCGAAGCCGTTTCCCGGGCTTGGCGATGGCCTTCAGAAATGCTTCCTGAAAGGCGACAGGATCATCCGCCGCGATGGCCTCACGTAAAGCAGGATCGGCTTTGCGCCCGAGGGGAATTGAATGCAGAAATTTCTTAACCAACGAAGTAGTTGCCATGACTGGAACCTGACGAAAAAGCCTGATAAGAATTCCGTCGTTCCATCGACCACAATTTCAAATTTGAGAGTTGAGACTCGAAATTTTGAATCCGCTCCGTCAGATCGTCGTCGCTGAAAACCCGCCATCGATCACGATATTTTGCCCCGTCACGAACGACGAGGCTCGGTCAGACGCCAGCCACACCACGGCACCGTCCAATTCGTGCGTCTCACCAAAACGCGACATCGGAGTATGTCCGATGATCTGGCCACCGCGTTCGGTGTAAGTCCCGTCGTCCTTATAGAGCAGCGGGCGATTTTGATCGGCAGGAAAGAAACCGGGACTGATCGCATTCACACGCACGCCGCGCGTAGCCCATTCGCGGGCCAGAAACTTTGTGAAATTGATCACAGCTGCTTTGGCTGCAGAATACGCGACGACTCGCGAAAGTGGAATCATGCCGGCCATTGAAGCGATGTTGATGATGCTGCCTTTTTTCTGAGCCAGCATGGTTTCACCGAACACCTGCGCTGGTAACAAGGCACCGCCAACCAGGTTCAGTTCAAAGACACCATTCCAACCGTCGCGTGACAGTTTGCAAAAGTCGCTGCCCGGCGGCAACGTGCCGCCAGGACTATTTCCACCCGCCGCTGCGATCAAAATACTGATCGGTCCGAGTCTGGCGATGATTGCGTCTCGAGCCTCGGTCAATGATGCAGAATTTAAAGCGTCGGCTGGCTGAAAAATGGCAGTGCCACCGGCAGATTCAATTTGCTCCACTCGGGCCATGCCGCGTGTTTCGTTGCGCCCGACCACGGCAACTTTCGCCCCTGCTGCAGCCAAGGCCGCCGCCATGCCCCCTCCGAGAACTCCTGTGCCGCCAAGAACCACGGCGGTTTCGCCACTGAGATCAAAAATCGATGTTGTCATTGGTTCGCGTTTCTCATGTTTCGTGTTGGGATTGCTTCGTCATCAGCTATGGAAACTGAATTATACTGATTCACCACGTGACGAGGGTCTGTATTCGGGTGAACGGGCACAAGAATGTGAGTCGCGGAGCGAAATCGCCGAAGTAGCTCAGTCGCTCCGCCGACTGTGATTCCGACCCGGCAGCGTCCTCGTTCAAAAATCATGGCCGTACAAAAAATGACTGTTTCCAAATTCCAGCGTGTGTCTGGGACATTCAAGTTGACCAGCTTGCCCGTGGATCAGCCGATTTTCGCCAAACCACCCACCATTCTTCAGCACCAACGGGCTTAAAAGTTGAACTTTCGCCCACGTTGTTGTTCAACGGACAACTCCAGGCCTTGCCGAATTTTGGGATTTCTCACTCCTCGCAGCTCTCGATGTTCAGGAATTCCGGAATCGGACGATGAATTGTTCCGGTTCGGCAAAAATGCGCTGATGGTCCATTGAGGCGAGGACGTCTGTCCTGTAAGAAGCACTTCCTGAAAGACGGGGCTTTCAGTGTCCCCGTGGCAGCAAAGCCTCCATCTGAGCCGAGCGCCGTCAGCAGCCCTTTCTGGACGTTGGACTTTCACCAGCGACAGAAGCGCAGGTGCATTATGAGTCGGCATATTTTCGTCACAGGCGGTGTCGTTAGTTCTCTCGGAAAAGGATTGACCTCCGCATCGATCGGCATGCTGCTGGAACGTCGCGGCCTCAAGGTCCGAATGCAGAAGCTTGACCCGTACCTGAACGTTGATCCGGGCACGATGAGTCCTTATCAGCATGGTGAGGTCTACGTACTGGACGACGGATCAGAAACTGATCTCGACCTTGGGCACTACGAACGCTTCACGTCCGGCGCGTTGAATCGGCATTCGAATTATACGACCGGTCAGATTTATCTGAGGGTGATCGAAAGAGAACGCCGCGGCGAATATCTCGGTCACACCGTTCAGGTTGTGCCGCACATCACCGACGAGATCAAAGCATGCATCCTGAGCCTGGCCACGCCGGATGTGGATGTCGTCATCACAGAAATCGGCGGCACGGTCGGAGACATTGAGGGTCTGCCGTTTCTGGAGGCGATTCGCCAGATTCCGCTCGACATTGGCAAAGAGAATGTGATGTTCATTCACCTGACGCTGGTACCCTATCTGAAGGCCGCGCGGGAAGCCAAGACCAAGCCAACACAGCACAGCGTGCAGCAACTTCGAGGAATCGGAATTCAGCCAGACATTCTGATTGTGCGGACTGAACGGCCAATTGGTCGCGAGCACACTGACAAGATCGCGCTCTTCTGCAATGTGGAAAAGAAGGCGGTGATTGAAGAGGTCGATAAAGAATTCTCCATTTATGAGGTGCCGATCGGACTCATCGAACACGGCCTGGATGAATTGATTTGCCAGAAGCTGCATCTCAACGCTGGTCCGTTGAAAATGGACGACTACCGTCAGCTTGTGCATCGCATTCGAAATCCCCGCAGCGAAGTCACGATTGCTGTCGTGGGCAAGTACATCGAACACCGCGATGCTTACAAATCCATCTACGAATCACTCGACCATGCCGGTTTTGCACATTCCACGCAAGTCAATGTCAAACGCATTGAAGCCGAAGAACTGGAACGCCAGGAACCGGAACTGCTGCTGAAGGGCGTCGATGGACTGCTGGTTCCGGGCGGATTCGGAATGCGGGGAATTGAAGGAAAGATTCAGGCGATTCAGTTCGCGCGTGAATTTGAAATTCCGTTTTTCGGTGTCTGCCTTGGGATGCAGTGTGCCGTGATCGAGTTCGCGCGACACGTGTTGGGACTTGCGGATGCCAACAGCAGCGAGTTCTCCAGCGACACACAGCATCCGGTGATTTGTCTGCTCGAAGGACAAAAAGGAATTCGCTACAAAGGCGGCACGATGCGTCTGGGAGCTCAGCCCTGCGTGATCACTCCCGGCACACGAACCGCCACAGCATACGGCAAAGACGAAATCAGCGAACGTCATCGTCATCGCTATGAATTCAACCCGGACTACCGTAAAGAATTCAGCGACGCCGGCATGACCATCGCCGGCACCAGCCCTGACGGCGGTCTTGTCGAAATCGTGGAACTTGCATCACATCCATGGTTTGTGGCAGTACAGTACCATCCCGAGTTCAAGTCGCAGCCTCACAACGCGCATCCACTCTTCAAAGGCTTCATCGAAGCTGCCCTGCAACGCCGCCAACTGCGATCAGGCAACCTGGCCGCTGGATCCTCGCACGCCGAGTAGTTTGGGACGGAATTAGAATGGAGTGGCCGCGGCTGGACTGAGCGAAGCTATACCGCGCACGGTGGCCAACGTTCGTTTAACGGCAAGCCGCAGGCGACAGCGTCGGCAACAACCTGCTGGCGCCTGCGACACCGACACCTTGTGCGAATCGTGATCCGCAGAAAAAATTGCCGCCAACAGAAGATTCTCTGAACTTTCGGGGGATCGTTCGCGTCCATGTCTTCTGACATCTGCCTCGCCGACCCTTCGATGGACAGTCTCCTCACTCAACTCGTCTGTTCCAGCCTCTTTGCCGCAAAGAAATTGACATGCGAGTAGTATCTGTTGTCTTTACTGCATCGATTTTGTCCCTTTCGATAAATCCTGGCGCTGCTCAGGACATCTCTAACCATGCGATCGTCCAAAAATACATCAGCGCTCAAGACCCGAAACAGGCAGGAGAGGCGTTCGAAAAACTGTTCTATGAAGATCCAGAAGAAGAAGAACCGCATTTCAATAACGAAGTACTTGCAAACTGCGAACACGCCGGAATTGCACTCCAGGCCGCATGGCGAATGCATGTCCGCGAGTTGCCTGAGAAATCTGCATATTTTGGAGTGCTTCCTGTGAATCACTATCTACCGGACGTGCAACGGTTTGTTGGAGTCGTTGAAGGGCGTCTGAAAGTGCAGACGCCATTGTGGTGGGAAGAGATGCTGGAATCACCTGACAAACACCATCCGTCGAGGATGCAGGGACGCACGAATCGCTGGGATGCTATTCCAGATCTCGATTCAGATTCAATCGCGATCGAGGCAGGATCGAAGAGCATATCTCTTCCGACTGCGACCTTGCAATGGTTAACGGAAGAGAATCGTTCGCACCAATTCACTACAGCTGTTGAGAGTGGAAATGTCCTCGTCGTGTCGCGACCGACGGATGCTGGATTCCCTCGCATCGCATGCATTGAAATTGCCAGTGGAACAGAACGATGGCGAAACCAGATGTGGGGCAATGCAGTTCAGCGCTCCTTCTTCAGTGGGCCGCCGGTCACCCGGGTAGATGTAATCAGCTTGGCACTCTCCAATGACACAATCACTATTTTTGGTGCTTACAGCGACAAATTACAACATTTGACGGGGGACACCTTCATCAACTCAGCATTTTACATCGAGCAGTTTTCCATCACCGACGGTGCATGTAGGGTTCGATTCGCGACGGACAACTGGGGCGTGCGATTGGACTAATTGGGCTGTTTGACGTTCTCATCGAAGACCTCATCCGGCTTGGGGACTATCGTTTGAATCGTTCAACGGCAAGCCGCAGGAGTTGTCGTCAGGTTTCGCCTGCGCCTGCGGCTCGCCGTTAAACGAAAATGCTGATCCCGGAGACTAAATCGACGGTCCCGTTGTGCAAGGGTCTTTCTTCAATCAAGAAATACTTGAGTCAATGAGTCCAATCATTTTTCCGCCACTGCGGCGCTTGACCCCGTGCGGCGATGATCCCAAACCAGCGGATGCAAGCTCCGCAGCAGCGTTCATGGTTACCTGAAATCCGCTACAGCAATAAAATAGCCCTGAGCCTTTCGCCTCGGGCTGTGTCTGTGCAGCACTCATAGAAGTCAGAACAATGGCTCCGCCTTCGGCAGCGGGTTAAATGATGGATCTTCACGAATGAACGCGCGACAATTGGAAAAGCTTGGGATACCGAGGCACGCCGTGAATCAGGCGATTCGAGCGATTCAATTGCTTATGGAATCTCAGGACTTTGACAAACGGACAATTAAGGAGCGGCTGCGGTTGGTCGCGCAGAATCCTCAATTGTTTGTCGGGGATGCCGTCCTGGACGGGCTTGCGCGGGAACTTACGGAATCGGATCCGGAGCCTGAATTTGAACCGATCGGTTATCGCAAATGGGGGACGAATATTGACGACGGCGCTCATCAGCAGATGCGGGACGCATGTCGAATTCCAGCGGCTGTCGGTGCGGCATTGATGCCGGATGCGCATATTGGGTATGGGCTTCCGATCGGAGGTGTGCTGGCAACTCAGGATGTCGTGATTCCGTATGCCGTCGGTGTGGACATCGCCTGCCGCATGAAAATTTCCATTCTCGACATGCCCGTGGAGACGCTGGAAAAGCGATTTGAGCATTATCGTAACGCACTGGAAAACGGGACTCGCTTCGGAGTCGGCTCGGTCCACAAGAAACCTCAGGACCATCCGGTGATGGACGAGGACTGGTCTGTGACCCGGATCACTCGTGAGAACAAAGACAAAGCCCGCAATCAACTTGGCACATCCGGTTCGGGGAACCACTTTGTTGAGTTCGGTGTTGTGACCATCTCTGAGCGGTCGGCTGATCTCGAACTCGAGGCAGGTCAGTATGTTGCGTTGCTGAGTCACAGTGGGAGCCGCGGTCCGGGAGCGTCAGTGTGTTCGACCTATTCCAACATGGCTCGGGCGAACATGCCAAGGAAGCATCAGCATTTTGATCGCCTGGCATGGCTGGACATACAGTCGCAGGCCGGACAGGAATACTGGGCTGCCATGAATCTGATGGGCGAATTTGCATCCGCGAATCACGCCGTGATTCATCGTCTGGTGACTCAGTTGCTCGGCGCGCGGGTAATTGCCGGTGTCGAAAATCATCACAACTTTGCGTGGAAGGAACATCACGACGGTCGCGACGTCATCGTTCATCGGAAGGGGGCAACGCCAGCGGGAAAGGGCGAGTTGGGCGTGATACCGGGATCAATGGCCGATCCGGCTTTTATCGTGCGAGGAAAGGGAAATCCGGAAAGCCTGAATTCGGCGTCGCATGGTGCGGGGCGAGCCATGTCGCGCAAAAAAGCTCTGGACCAGTTCAACTTTCGAACGGTGCAGAAGAACCTTGCCAAACGGGGAATTCAGGTGCTGTCGGCTGGCGCGGATGAAGTACCGATGGTCTACAAAAACATTGAGCAGGTGATGGCAGAACAGTCGGATCTTGTCGAGGTGGTCGCCCGCTTTGATCCCAGGATCGTCAAAATGTGTGGCGATGGGAGCAAGGCGGAGGATTGAATTTCGAGCGAACGTAGAACAATTCCGTGGTTCGAACTACAATCACGACCACGCACCAACATCTGGAGCATTCCTCCAAATGTCGAAGCAGAGCTCGGGATTCTTACGAATCCGGTTACGAGAAACAGAAAATACTGTCTACATAAGCACTGGTGCATAAGTAAGTTGGCACAAATCGTTTAACGGCGAGCCGTAGGCGTAGGCGCATCCAGCGTGCTTCCGCCTACGCCTACGGCTCGCCGTTAAACTAAAAAACTTCTGCACTGGTGCTTAGTCATTTGCTCATTGATTGCATTCGGATCCCATGTCAACACCCGGTAACCTACCTGCAAATCCTGACGTCTGGACTGTGCGGCGAATCCTGGAATGGACCGCTGGGTTTCTGAAACAGAAGGGTGTCGAATCGCCGCGACTGGAAGCCGAATTGTTGCTGGCCCACGCCCGCCAGTGCCAGAGAATCCGACTTTACACCGACATTGACAACGAACTGACTGAATCCGAACGGACGCAGATGCGAGCATCTGTCCAGCGTCGCGCAAAGCGTGAACCGCTCGCCTACATTATCGGCTCGCGTGAGTTTTACGGTCGCAGCTTTGAAGTCGGACAGGGTGTGCTCATCCCGCGCCCGGAAACCGAAACGCTCGTTGACATCTGCCTGGAACGCATCCCGAAAGATCAGCCTCGGACAGTTGCGGAAGTCGGTTTCGGATCCGGGTGTATTGCTGTCACCATTGCGCGACAACGACCGCTGTGCAGTGTGATTGCGACAGATCTGTCCGAGCGCGCGATGGAGATTGCGACACGCAACGTGCAGAAGCTGGAAGTGACCGACCGCGTCACATTGCTCGCAGGTGACGTGTTGCAACCGCTGCTGGCTTGCGGCACGTTGTTTGACGGACTCATCAGCAACCCGCCTTACATCCGGGACGACGAGCGCGACTCACTGCAGCCGGAAGTCGCACTTCACGAACCTGCAGAAGCATTGTTTGCCGGCAAAGACGGTCTGGACATCGTCCGACGGATTGCAGCCGACGCAGTGAAGATCCTGAAACCTGGCGCGTTCATCGCATTGGAACTTGATCCGGCACAGTGTGAGACAGTCGCCACACTTTTGATGGCGTCGGGATTCAGCTCCACAAGTATCCGCCGTGATCTCAGCGGCAACAACAGAATTGTCGAAGGAATCGTGTAGGCGATTGTGATCAGAAAGGAAGCTGATGATGGACATGTTTTGTGTGGAAGGCGGCCATGTGCTGCACGGAACTGTGTTCGTAGACGGCAGCAAGAATGCGTCGCTGCCGATTCTGGCCGCAACACTGGCGATTGAGGGTGAAGTCACGCTGGAGCAGGTTCCGCAGTTACAGGATGTCGCCACGATGGGCCAACTGCTGCAGTCGATTGGTGCCGCCGTCGAACGGCTCGACGATGGAAGCCTCCGCATCAATACGTGCGCTGTGAAATCGTCCATGGCCCCGTACGAATTGGTGCGACAGATGCGAGCCAGTGTCTGCGTGCTCGGCCCGTTACTCGCTCGGTTCGGGTCAGCGAGAGTGTCATTACCGGGCGGCTGCAACATCGGTCATCGTCCGATTGATCTGCATCTGCGTGGTCTGGCTGCGTTGGGAGCCGAGATTCGACTGGAAGCCGGATATATTGTCGCTGAAAGTTCGCGACTCCGTGGTGCCGACCTCGATCTGTGTGGACCGCATGGCCCCACCGTCACAGGAACCTGCAACATCATGATTGCCGCCTCGCTCGCAAAGGGCCGCACGATCATTCGTTCTGCGGCCAAAGAACCGGAGGTTCAGGACTTCGCACGATTTCTGACTGCCGCCGGAGCCAGAATTTCCGGGGCCGGTACGTCCATTGTCGAAATCGATGGCGTGGACCATCTCCACGAAGTGCGTCACACCGTCATTCCAGATCGGATTGAAGCCGCCACCCTGGCGATCGCGGCCGCCATCACTCACGGCGACGTGACAATCAGGAACGCCCCGACAACGCACATGACGTGCGTCCTGAATGCCCTCAATCTGATCGGTATTCCAGTCGATGCCACGCACGACACGCTGCACATTCGTGCCAGTTCCATGCCGCGACCGGCGCGATTGACGGCCGAACCGTATCCGGGATTGCCGACAGATTGTCAGGCGCAATTCATGGCATTGTTATCGACAATCGAGGGCGAGAGTCTGATCACCGATACTGTCTTTCCCGAACGCTTCATGCATGCGGCAGAACTTGTGCGTCTGGGAGCCGACATCCGGATTCAGAACAATTCCGCCTTCATCCGCGGTGTCGCACGATTATCGGGGGCCTCGGTGATGGCATCGGACCTGCGCGCCAGTGCCGCACTGGTGCTGGCTGCATTGGCGGCCGAAGGTCATTCCGAAATTCGCCGCGTGTATCATCTCGATCGCGGTTACCATGCTCTTGAACAGAAACTGAATCATCTCGGAGCGAAAATTCAACGCACACATGACGGATCACCAAACATAGCACCGCGTCCGCATATCGCGCCTCTGTCGCCTGACAACCCGCTTGGCAGCGTGCGTCATGCCGGAAAACGATCCGGTCAGGAATAATGGATTCCCGTAGGATGGACATTCATGTCCGTCGCACTGGCCAAAGCACATCGCCGAAACAAAGGACGGTGCATTGTCGAAGTCTGCATATAAGGCAAACAGCGAAATACGCATCAAGCTCTTGCTCGGACACGTGAGCCAGCTGACGGGTTTGTGAATTTGCAGGGTGTGACAATCGCCAGCGCAGCCACACCAGGTCTGTGATTCGGTGTGCCTGCGCGCTGCAAAGCTAAGCTGAGGAATTCGCGCCTACGCCACCGTCAATACGACGTT
>CAMAVB010000124.1 GCA_945861465.1 Candidatus Kuenenia stuttgartensis | reverse complement strand
CATGGTCCGACGCGGAGATTGCCGTGCGTTGGTGGAACCTGTTTCCTCAGCGACGTGAGAAAGATGGTTCACCGGCAGAACCCACGGAACCGGAGCTTAGTCATATTCGCAATGATGCGTCTGGTCTGAAAGAGAAGCGGAGACGCCTGTCAAATGTGTCGTGGTTTATGAAGTGTTTGTCCGAGCCGATCGCGAAACGCGGGAATCGTGAAGAAGAGGTGACCGGGCATTTTTGGGAAGCGCGTTTCAAGGTGCAGCCGCTTCTGGATGAAATGGCGATCGCGGCGTGCATGGCGTATGTGGATCTGAATCCGATCCGAGCGGGCATTGCGTTGACTCCGGAGACAAGTGATTTCACCAGTGTGCAGGAACGCATTCTTGATCGGCAATCAGCCTTGACGCAAGCGCCCTCATCCGGCCTGACGGCCACCTTGTCCCCCGGAGCCGAGGAGAAGGGACGGGGCAGTGATGCAATGGATCAGCGTGTTGAACATGGTGAGCACGCAGGCTGGCTGGCTCCGGTGGCTCTCGATCCGCCGCGTAAGAAAGTCCGCGAGAAACAACCGACGCGCCGAGCCAGCAACAAGGGCTTTCTGCCGATGACACTGGATCAGTATCTGAAATTGCTCGACTGGACCGGACGCCAGCTTCGCAAGGACAAGGCTGGAAAGATTCCGGTCGAGTTCGAACCGATTCTGGAGCGACTTGATTGCAGTGCAGAATCCTGGCTGGATCTGGTGCAGAATTTCCGAAAGCGTTTCCGCACTGAAGCTGGGTTAGCCAAATCCCTGCAGTCCGTCAGTTCCGCCCGCCGTTCTCGCCGCCATGCAAATTCGTCTGCGTAGCGTGGAGCAGCAGGGATGCAGGTCGTGGAATACTTGGCTGCAGTTCGGGGCAGACTACAACATCGCCAGTCGCCGCGAGCGGAATCGCAGCACACCGAGGGCTGACGCCCAGCGGCTCGCAATGGGCTCACCGTGAACTCATCGCCGTCATGTGTGATGACAATGAGGGTCGCGGAAATCTGGGGCTGCGTTTCGGCGGAACGAGACGGTTACGATGAATTGCACCAGAGTCCGCGTCAGGTCCTACGGTTTCTCCGCGGGTGGCTGAACGGGTTTCATGCCGGTGAAGAAACCGATCATCATTTCGTCCCAGCTTTGTTGTCCCCAGCCAACTTCTCTGGTCGGGTCGGGGTTATTCAGATTTCCGTCTGAGTTATCGAACTCCGCACGGCACGTTACGACCGTCCCTTTGGGAATCAGTCGCGGCTCCGTGAATTCGTAACGCAACTGCCAGTTGAAATCGTAATCCGGGACATCCAGCAGAATCTCTGACGTGCCGTCTGGGAAAACTGCTTCATAGCGAAACGATTTGCCTCGCAAGTGCATATGCGGTGTCAGACTCAGCAGCGTGATGTCTTCGCGAAATTTCTCGCTTGACACAACCGGATGTGCGGCAACTCCGGGAGGGATGCGAAGTTTGGGATTGACAGCTTCCAGACCGACGACTTCATTCTGGACCTTCGATGCGTCAATAAACTTCAGCCCGATGTGGCTGATGTCAGTTTGTTCCGTGCCGTTAGGCGTGTAGTGCATTTCAAATATGATCTGCGTCCCCGCCGGAACCTTCATCGCTGCGCCTTCAGGAAAGATCAGCGGTGACGTGCCCGGGGCATAGCCGATCAGCATTTTTCCCAGGGTGACTTCTGTCTGGCCTGGAAGCATCAGAAACGCAATGATGTGATGCACAACGGCAGGGTTGCCCGGTCTCGCTTCGGCAGCGACGACATATTTGTCTTCGGTGAATTTCGGATCAACTCGCAGATACTGGTAGTCCACGACTCCCGTAGCGGGCACCGTGAATGCTTCGTCGCGAACCGGAATAATCATGTCCGGCTCCGACATTCTCCAACCAGTCACGAACTCTGGCGGCGTCGGCAGGTCGCCGGGATCACCTTCCGGGCAACCGTTATTGATCCATTCCCGGATGAGTCGTTTTTCGTCTGCCGACAGCCGCGCGTCGTTTTTGAAATGGCCAAATTCGGGGTTTGCGTTCCACGGCGGCATGCGTTCTTCACGCACGACTTCGGCGATCGTTGCTTCCCAGCCGACCGTATCAGCAAAGCTGGTGAGTGAAAACGGGGCGATCTCACCAGGTCGATGACATTCCATGCAGCGTGCGTTGAAGATCGGGGCAATGTGTTTCGAATATGTGATGTCGCCGTGCGGTACGATTTTGCGTTGTCGTCCGATAAGGCAGCCGACGGCGTCTGTTGCGGCAACCTCGGGCGATTTCCCGGCAAGCAACGCGTCGATCGCAAGTGCGGCCATTTCCTGCTGTGGCTTTTCGCGAACCACTCCGATCCCGTACTGATCGTCGATGCGGCCATGATACTGGACCGCTCGGTCCTTGTTCAGGATTACGATTTCCGGTGTTCGCTGCGCCTGAAGAAGATCTGCGAGTTCCTGCTGACTGTCAATGAGCATCGGAAACGTGATACCGGCTTTATTTCTATAAGCCACGATTTCAGTCAGGCTGTCCTGGACGTTTGAGCAGACTCCGATAAAACGTACGCCCTGGTCCGCGTAACGAATTGACAATTCCTGCAGTCGGGGTCCATAGAGTTTTGCCAACGGACATTCCGCGCCGACAAATGCGACTACGACAATTGGTGCTGAATGCAATTCTTTCAGCTCAAAACGTTTTCCAAAACAATCGGGCAGACTGCGTTCTTCGAATGCCTGCGCGAGGTCGCCTTTCGAAACATCCGATTGCGGAGTTGGGTCATCGAGGCCAAAAGCGGGCTGAACGGTGGAACTGATTACGGCACACGTCAGCAGTCGGGTAACGATGCGGTGGAAGTTATTCATGGGTTCAATTAAAAAAAGTCTTGATGCAGAATGTGGGCCGGAAGAGTAACAGAAACCGGGAGTTGATGCACGCGGTTTCCCGGAGTTGTCAAAGCTGCCTCATGATTGGAAACCTGCCACATGCAGGGTGTGAAAAGCAACGCGCAGCCGCACCGAAACCACTGGCAAGGTGTGCCTGCGCTGCCGCTTGTCACACCCTACAAATTCACAATCTGCCCTGCCAGTTCGTCCTCCCGCGTGATCTCGGACATCAGATTTGTGAAAATCTCGGGAAAATGTGACGTCTGGAGCGGCGAAAGCGTGTCCCCGGTGGAGATCGTTCGCAGCGAACGATACGTTACGGCACTTGTTGTTACGCGCAGGAATCGAAGACCGATGTTCAGGCGACGTTCATTCCGATCACAAAACTGGAAACTGGTTTTTGCCCAATGGCTGAAGTGACTGGTCCCGATTTTTCGAAATCTGAATTGCTTCCCGCGATCGCTCAGGATTCTGCGACCGGCGAAGTCCTGATGATGGCATGGATGAACCGGGAAGCGTACGAAGAAACGCTGCGGACCGGTCGCGTCTGCTACTTCAGCCGCAGTCGTCAGAAGCTCTGGCGTAAAGGCGAGGAAAGTGGGCACGTTCAGGAGCTGCACGCCATCTATTTTGACTGCGACGGCGACACGCTGCTGGTCAAGGTCAGGCAAGTTGGCGGTGCAGCGTGTCATGAAGGATACAGCAGTTGCTTTTTCCGTCGGATTGATCCGGCAACCCAAAGATTCACCGTGGATGGCACAAAAGTGTTCGACCCAAAGTCGGTCTACGGGAAGTAATTTGATCGATTCACGGAAAGCCGCAGGCGACTGCGTTTCAGAGGTACATTTTCATGTCAGGTCGAATTCTAAAACTCGGCATTCCGGCCGGCAGTCTGCAGGAATCCACTGCGGCCCTGTTCAGCCGTGCCGGTTACAACATCAAGTTTGCCTCGCGTTCATATTTCCCAACTATCGATGACCCGGAGATTGAGTGCATGTTGATTCGCGCTCAGGAGATGGCGCGATACGTTGAGAACGGCATTCTGGATGCCGGCATCACAGGCTACGACTGGATTCTGGAAACCAATGCCGATGTGCAGGAGGTCTGCGAACTGGTGTTTTCGAAAGTCAGCCGTCGCCCCGTGCGCTGGGTGCTGTGTGTGCCGGAAGATTCCCCGTTCAAGACGGTCAAGGACCTGCAGGGCAAACGCATCGCTACCGAAGCCGTGGGGCTGACAACTCGATTTCTGGAACAGCATGGCGTCCAGGCGCAGGTGGAGTTTTCCTGGGGCGCGACAGAAGTCAAGCCTCCAAAGTTGGCCGATGCCATCGTGGAAGTGACGGAAACCGGCAGTTCGCTGCGAGCTAACAACCTGCGAATCATGGATGAAGTGCTGCAAAGCACAACGCGTTTCATCGCCAACCGCTCGGCGTATGCCGATGACTGGGTCCGATCAAAAATCGATAATATCGCGCTGATGCTGCAGTCCTGTCTGGAGGCGGAAGGCAAAGTCGGCCTCATGATGAATGTGCATCAACGCGATCTCGGCGCGGTCCTGAAAATTCTGCCGGCACTGCAGACCCCGACCGTGTCGCATCTGTCGGATTCTGACTGGGTCGCGTTGAATACGATCGTGGACGAAAGCGTCGTCCGCACGACAATCCCGCAACTCAAACAAGCCGGAGCGCGAGGGATTGTGGAGTACCCGATCAGCAAGATTATTGATTGAAAAATCGCCACTCAAACTCGACGTGTGCTACGCTGGATCTGCATGAATCTGAAGTCTCCGGTCGTCGTCAAACTTGGTGGCAGCCTACTGGCGTTGCCGGATCTGGCCGAACGACTGGAGGTTGTCGTGTCGTTGCTGCGTCCGCACAGGGTGCTGATCGTTGTTGGTGGTGGCGCGGCAGCAGATGAGATTCGGCGGCTGGATGACGGTGCCTGTCTGACGGCCACGCAGGCTCATTGGAGCGCCATCGCAGCAATGACGTTCAACGCGGCGACTCTCGCGCGTGTCTGCGGATGTCTGCCAGTCGTTTCAAACCGGATCAATGCAGACACGGCATGGCAGACGAAAAATGCCGTCCTGCTTGATCCGACCGCATTTCTGCGCGACGAAGAGGCCCAGCATTCCCGATCATTGCCGGAATCATGGAGCGTGACAAGTGATTCCATCGCCGCGTTTGTGGCGATTCACTGGCCGGCAAAACAGGTCGTGTTCTGCAAGTCGTGTGATCTGACCGGGCCGCACATTGAGGGGCTCTGTCAGGACGGCCTGCTCGACAAATGGCTTCCGAATCTGTTCACGCAACTGCAGCAGTCCGGCGTCCGGTTGCAGTGGCTCAACCTGCGGGCCGCGATGCCACGTTTGCAGCCGTTCGGCGAACCCGACTCGAGCCAGTCGCTCTGATTCCCGCAAAACAATCGCGGCGGAAGCATGGAGAAAACCTGCATAGCGCTTGGCGCGCGCCGCGTCCGCAACCGAAGAAGGTAAGCAGATTTCGCTGAAATCTGCTGTGCCGACTTCGGCGAAGTCGGCCTACATTGAGTCGGCCTACCTCGCCCGGCATAATGCAGGCTAGACGTGCGATTCCTGAAGTTGCGGTGTGCTCGTGGCGTTTGTAGCTTTGAGTGACTCCTGACTGTTTCGAGCCTGCACGAACAGATCTCGATTGACGTCAAAGCCGGTCACCACAACGCTGAATTTGTCAGCCAGCGGATAAATCAACAAGTGATTGGAACCTCGAATTTCGGTTGTGGCGTTCCTGGATTCGATGCGAATTGGGTCTCTATCCAGTCGAAAATCGGCCGCTGAGTATTTTTTCAGGGGACTACCGCCGCGACGATCGTACGCGACCAGGACTTCCACCGGTCGGCGTGGTTCAACCACATCGGAGAGACTGCCGACACGAAAACCACCCTGACGACTTGACAAGCGAAATGACTTCCGTTTGCGTGGCTTCGCGTTCAGGACTTTCAGCCGATCCATCGCGGCACCGCCACGCTTGCTGCTCATAGAGGAGAACTCAACCGGCATGCCTGGCTGATCGTGGCTGGTGCCAACAGAAAAGACGTCGAGCAGCATCTCGGGATCATCATCATCGGCAGCTTCTGCCAGCATCTGGCAGAGATCGGACACTGCGTTGCGGATAAACCGCAGCGTCGCCGCACCGTTGACGTACTTGCCTTTGAAGTGAGATGATTCCTCACTCCATTCCGTATGCGCTGGGTTCTCCGCGTCGCCCAGAAAGCCCGTCAGCGGAGGATCATCAATCGCCACGATGGCATAGACATCCCGCATGAGCCGGCAACGCACATCGGAAATCACAATACCGTCGCGGATAAACATCGGTCTCTTCTGAGGTGACCCTTCGGCACGTTCAATGCAGGCATCGAACTGTGTGCGCTGACTGAGACCATTTTTGTACTGCACCAGTGCCGGTATGCGAACAGCAATGCGGCCTTTCTCCTGCAGTGCTTTTCGCATCTCTTCGAACAGTGTGTCGTCGATGGATTTGCGGTTCCATTTGGTCCCCTTACCCGCAAAGCCACACAGAACCATGATGGCGTTTTCGTCGTCACGGTGCAGTGCCCACTGCGTCAGGTTCAACAAAGGCTGAATCAATTCACGAATCGCATCGGCACATTCGCTCACAACAGTGGCCAGCGACAGCGCATTCAGCACCGTCTGCGTATCCGCGTCTTCCACTGTAACGACCAGATCCTCTTTCAGGATCGGATAAAAATAATCCTGTACGATGGCGTCCACAACTGCGGCAGTTGTCCACCGTTCGTCACAAAATGGTACAACAATAGACAGGCCTGGATCGTATCCGCGTTCCAGACAGAAATCTTCCTCAAACTGCTGAATGAAATTTTGGTCGTCCACCGGCGCGGCGGCTTCGTCTTTGTCGGGTTTCTCGCCAAACCAGCCGTCCGGCGTGAAGCTTTTGTCCTCGATGTTGTGCGAACGCAGAATCGACTGCCCGACGAGTAACCGCTGGCGGTCGTCATGCCGAACCGTGAGGCCAAAAAAACTGCGAATCCGACTGCAGCGAGGAAAGACGAACTTGCCAAGTCCCCAGCGACCTCGTCCCGACTCTGTTTTGTTCGACTGGCCCTCAGCGCGAAAGAAATAGTAAAACGGATTCCGGACGCCAGCCACTTCATGATATTGGTTCACGTCACCTGTCAAGCCCGTCGTGCCACTGTCTTCGTACGTGATGAAACAACAGTTATCGTCACGGCCAGGTGAGTCCCGCAGACCGCTCCCGTCCGCATGAAAATGGTCCCAGCCACCTTTGAAGTACCGTTTTGACGCATCGATCGATAATGCGGATTTTCTGCCGGAAACGAAAATCCGGACGGAGACAGGCCCAGTGCAGCCAGGACGCCGTGCGTCCAGAGAATTTTGAACGGCCTCCCGCACGAATGCGCGCAGCTCGGTATCGTTCGCGAAAAACTCACCTTGAGTCGCTTCGCGGTTCTTAAACCGAGGGTTCACTTTGCTAAAATGCCATGCGAGTTTCATGTTGGGTCTGCTGAGATTTGTGGTACGCCGGACCAATACTCCAGGACCGTGAGCCGCAAGCGGGGTGTTGATTTAGTCACTTGGATCAAGTTTTCGTTTAACGGCAAGCCGCAGGCGACGGTTTCCATGAACGCCGACGCCTGCGGCTAGCCGTTAAACGATTAAATCAACACTCCGCCAGCCGCCGGGGAACTAACCTGTAAAAACCGGCGGCTAGCGCACTGCCGCTCACAAAACCAGCGGCAATCAGACAGACTCCTAGGGTACCGTACGTCGGTCGCCGTTCAAGTCAGAATCGCCGATCTTAACGCATCAGCTCAAATCTGTGAGAATCACGGACAGAATACGCGACATGCGATCCCCGTGCGGTAATAGACAATTGCTTTCCCGGAATCGTCGATAAAGTCGGCTCAGTTCCAATTTGAAGCTGGAATCGTTAGTTTTTGAGAGTTTTAACGGTCTTCCCCGTTCTCCGTGTTTAAAAATTCAGCATGACCGAGGTCCGGAATGTCCATTGATCGACGCCGTTTTGTGTCTTCTGCATTGCTGTCCGGTGTCGGATTGACACTGTCAGATTCCAACGGTGCTCGTGCCGCATCGATTTCTCCGGCCGCTCCTGGAATTCGAAAAGCGGCGGACGGTTTTCGGTTCTGTCTGAACACCAGTACGATTCGTGAGCCGAAGCTGGGGATCGAAAGGGAAGTCGATATTGCCGGTGCCGCTGGATACGACGCGATTGAGCCCTGGATTCCGACGCTTCGGGAATTCGTCAGTGGCGGTGGCCGGCTAGCCGATCTTGGCAAGCGAATTTTCGACGCCGGTCTCACAGTTGAAAGCGCCATCGGATTCGCTCAATGGATCGTTGACGACGAGACGCGCCGCAAGGACGCTCTGGAAGAAGCAAAACGCGACATGGAGATGCTCCGCGAAATCGGCGGCACACGCATCGCGGCACCACCCGTCGGCGCACATCAGGGTGACAGCGCAAGGATCGAATTGCAGGCCGTCGCTGAACGTTTTCGAGCTCTCCTGGAAGTAGGCGATCAGACGGGTGTTGTGCCTCAACTGGAAATCTGGGGATTTTCAAAGAACCTGTCGCGGCTGGGCGAAGTGATGTACGTTGTCGGTGAAGCCGGACACCCGAAAGCCTGTCTGTTACTCGACATTTATCATCTCTACCGAGGTGGCTCAGACTTCACAGGACTTGACCTGATGAGCGACAGTGCCCTGCAGGTTTTTCATATCAACGATTATCCGGCAGCGCCGCCTCGCGAAAAAATGAACGATGCGGACCGAGTTTATCCGGGCGACGGAATCGCGCCCATGTCTCAGATCCTGAATTCGATCGGAGGTGCCGACCGCAGCATCGTATTGTCGCTGGAATTGTTCAACCGCGACTACTGGAAGCTGGATCCGCTGGAAGTCGCAAAGACCGGCCTGGAAAAAATGAAGGCAGCGGTCGAAAAGGCTTCACAGGATAAGGCGTCGAACTGAGTCAGAAATAAGTGGGGCACGATTCCATCGTGCCGAGCACGTTAAAAACGTGCTCCACGTCCGGCCTACTCCAAAGTACTCACTACGCCAGAATTGATTCCACGATCCTGCCGTGAATATCTGTCAGCCGGAAGTCGCGGCCCTGATAGCGGTAGGTCAGACGTTCGTGGTCGAACCCCATGCGGTTCAGAATAGTCGCATTCAGATCATGAATGTGGACAGGATCCTGCACAATGTTGTAGCCGTAATCATCCGTCCGCCCGAAAGTCATACCCGGTTTAATTCCGCCGCCCGCCAGCCACATCGAGAAGCAGCGACCGTGGTGGTCGCGACCGTAATCGTCCTGCAGACCTCCCTGTCCGTAGACGGTGCGCCCAAATTCTCCGCCCCAGATGATGAGCGTATCTTCCAGCATTCCACGTTGTTTCAGGTCCTTCACCAACGCAGCCTGAGCCTGATCAACATCCATGCATTGTTTCGGAATGTTTGTCGGCAAGCCGCCGTGATTGTCCCAGCCGCGATGATACAACTGCACGAAACGCACGCCCTTTTCGAACAGGCGGCGCGTGAGCAGACAGTTGGCTGCGAAGGTACCCGGCTTGCGAGCGTCATCGCCGTACAGGCGAAATGTGGCGTCGGTTTCGTGTGTCAGGTCCGTGAGTTCGGGAACCGATGACTGCATGCGAAATGCCATCTCATATTGCGCGATTCGAGTCGAGATCTCCGGATCACCGGACTTCGCCAGTTGTTCGTGGTTGAGCTTTGCGATGCTGTCGAGCATTTGCCGTCGCAGTCCGCGATCAATCCCTTTGGGGTCGGAAAGATACAGCACGGGATCGCCCTCACTGCGGAGCTTCACGCCTTGATGACTCGACGGCAGAAACCCACTGCCCCACAATCGTTCTAACAGCCCCTGATTCGAATCTTTGCCGCTCCCGTGTGAGATCAGGACCAGGAAGGCCGGGAGATCTTCCGCTTCGCTGCCAAGTCCGTAACTGGCCCATGCTCCAAGGGACGGACGACCGGGCTGTTGTGAACCGGTCTGAATAAATGTAATCGCCGGATCGTGATTGATGGCCTCCGTAAACATGGACTTCACGATACAGATGTCGTCCACGACCGAACCTGTATGCGGGAGCAGATTGCTGATGCGGGCTCCCGCCTGGCCGCAGGAATGAAACCCGAATTTCGGCGCGATGACGGGAAAACTGGATTGGCCGGATGTCATGCCAGTGAGTCGCTGACCCTGACGGATGGAATCGGGCAGTTCTGTTCCGTGCAGCCGTCGCAGTTCCGGCTTTTCGTCGAACAGTTCCAAATGCGATGGCCCACCCGACTGAAACAGGTACACGACACGCTTCGCTGTCGGCGGAAAATGAGTGGCTCCGACGGCAGCCAGGCCATCCCGCTGCAGCAACGATGCAATCGCGGCAGTACCCAGAGCCGATTTTAAAACCGTACGACGCGTGGACATAAGAATCGTTCGTCCGAATACGCAGAATGTGCGACATAAACAGTCAGAATTATCGCATCTTCAGCGCCGGTCGTCCAATCAAACCCGTAGGGTGTGACAAGCGCCAGCGCAGGCACACCATGACGGTAATGCGGTGTGCCTGCGCGTTGCTTGTCACACCCTACGACCAGCCCACGGCCAATGGCTGCAGGCCGCTTTCTGTTCCTTGGAGCCGACTGTGGCTATGATGCCAAGGACAGTAACCGTTCCACCCAATTTTCCGGGAGTTTTCGCTATGAATTTTTCGCGTCGAACATGGCTGACGTCATCCGCCGCTGCAGCAGCTGCAATGCTCTCTCACTCGGAACTACCGATCGTAGAAGGAGCCATCGCGGCAGATCCCGTGAAACGTCCGGGGGCTCCGCTATTGAAATTGAGTCTGGCGGGTTACTCGTTCAACAGAATGTTTGCAAAACGCGGAACTCCGGATGAAATTGCCAAGGCCGAAATGTCGCTGGAAAAGTTCATCGACTACTGTGCGGCACAAGGACTGGGAGCGACAGAACTCACCGGGTATTATTTTCCGAAAGTCATCACGCCTGAATATCTTCTGAGCCTGCGAGCTCAGACGCACCGCCTCGGACTCTCAATTTCCGGCACCGCGATCGGCAATGATTTTTGTCTGGCGGAGGGTGACGCGCGACAGAAGCAACTTGCGGAATGCCGTGAATGGATCGACTACGCCGCGATCATGGGCGCACCTGCGATCCGGATCTTTGCCGGTAAGACGCCGAAGGATGACACGGACGACGTCGCCATTGAACGCTGTGTCGCGGGCATCAACGAATGTCTGAAATACGCGGCCACAAAAGGTATCTTTCTGGCTCTCGAAAATCACGGCGGGATCACGGCCACTTCAGAACAGATGTTCAGAATCATTGAAAAAGTTGATGCCTCGCCGTGGTTTGGCGTCAACTTCGACAGCGGCAATTTTCAGACGGACAATCCCTATGCCGACCTGGAAAAGATCGCCCCGTACGCCGTCAACGCGCAGATCAAGGCCTCCATTTCACCCGGCGGCAAGGAAAAACAACCCGCCGACTTTCAACGCATTATCAAGATTCTTAAAGACGCTGGCTACCGCGGCTTCGTGGCTCTCGAATACGAAGAAAGCGATTCACCTTTCGAAGCGATCCCCAGAATCCTTGATCAACTGCGGCCGCTGATGGACTGATCCTGGGGTGCGTGAAGCGAAACGCTACGCACCATTTGGGGCATGGCGAGGACTTAGGACCGTTCAAGAAATAATTGACCGCATCCTCCTCTCCCCTGGAAGGGGAGAGGGCAGGGTGAGGGGTATAAAAAGAGACAGTTATTTATCGAGCGGTCCTTAGTGAGCGGAATGGCGGCGAGCGGTCTGTTGATTTAATCGTTTAACCCGACCCAAGGGGGAGGAATGCCACCGGAACGCCTCGCCTGCGGCATCGGGTTAAACGAAAACACTCCTGATCGTCCTTAAATCAACAGTCCGCTAGCGCCGTGCCGCTCACTGAAAATGCTTCAGTGCGGGAACTTCGCTCCGCCGGCTCCGGCCTGGAGGTTCTTATGGCAGGGGCACGGTCTTCAGATTTTGTGGACCATTGTCCGCCTGCGCAAGAATCAATGCCGAATGGTCATTGAGTTTGTCCATCTGGACGACGCCAGTCATGGACTGAACGTCTTCATATGCCTGGCCCGCTTTACCGCCGCCGCGAACTGGTTCAGTCAAGCCCTTGTTCTCCTTCAGGCCTGCCGTCGAAATCTTCATCACGCCACGAGCACTATTACTGAGCAACAAATAGGACACGCCGTCCTTTTCATACGCGATCATATCGAGTGGTCGATTCATGTTGCCAAGTTCAGCAACCGTCGTCGCTTTCACTTTTTCGCCAGCCGCTTCAATGTCCTTAACAGGAATTCTAACGAGCGGGGTGCAGACATACGCGCCCAAAAGGCTGGGTTCGCCATCAATCATCATCGCCACGAACGTTCGCATCGCGGACCCGTCTTCAGATTTTCCGTGCGCCGCGTGATAGATTTCAATCCCCATGCCCTTGTCTGATTCGGTGAACGGAAAATTCAGTTCACGAACGGTCGATGGTGAGGTTGCATTCCTCAGGCCCGAAACCAGCACTTTGTTTTCAAAAAAAGCGATGTCGGTGATGGAGTCCATGCGACTATTTCGGCTACGACGGCCTTCTCCTGTTACCTTGTCTTCCGGCGCGTCAGCCAGAGCCACTTTGGAATAACTGACACCGGTCAGTGACAACGGTGTCAACTTTCCGGCTCCGTCAATCTTGACTAAAGCCGCTTTGTCATCCGCAGAGACTGCCACAAACGCCGAACCGGTATGAGGATTGACAGCGAGGTCATTGATTTCGACCTTCGCAGCGTGCAGTACTTCTCCGATCGCCTTCGGAAGGTTGTCGATGTTGATGGACGCCTTCGAAGCATCACCTTCCGTGTCGCCGGTAGCAATTGCAAACAAAGTGGCCGCTTTGGCATCTCCCACAAACAGAATATCCTCCGGCCCAAATGCCAGAGTCGTGGCCGATTTCATTTCCGGTGTGCCCTTTTCCAGCCCCCGAATGTCTGCCGCATGTGAAATCGACATTGATGCGAGCACGCATAGTGTTGCAAGTGATAAAGATTTAAGAGACATCGTAAACTCCTCTGTGAACCGACTGCGCAGGCTTGTCGAAAAATGAACTGCTGCGGATTATGGCCGATCAGATAGGGAATGCAAACCCTGCGGAGGTTGAAACTTTGCCGGGCGACTGCCAGTCGAGCCGGCGTGATACCTCAGGCGGTTGAGGATGGCACAATCGTTTAACCGCGTAGGCAACGCCCCGCGATTTGTATCTCAAATTTCAAATCTCAAATCTCAAATCTCAAATCTCAAATTTCAAATTTCTTCACTCTGCTGCGACCTTGTTCACGTACAGCTTGACATTATGGGTCGCTCGACCACCAGCCAGCACGTCGGGACGACCGTCGCCGGTCAGGTCAGCCACGACGAGATCTTCCGTTGCCATTCCGCCTTCGTCCAGAATTTGCTTGTTCCAGACCGTGCCGTCCGCGTTTGTCGAAGAATAGACACTGACGCCGAATGTCTGCGGTGTATCGCTGTGACCAAACGCGATTTCATCGGTTCCGTCTCCGTCGAAATCGGCAGTCCAGAGTGCATGGCCGCGCACGAATCCGCTGTCGATGATGTGTCGCTTCCATGTTGGACCGTTGTCAGACTGTACATAAACAGCGAGTTCCGTCCCGTGCATTGGTTCCACGGAGGTGAGAAAACGCCCGCCACCGGCCAGGCGGCCGAGCTTCACCTCTCCGGCTCCATTTTGGTTCGGATCAACAGCCCCCGTCGCGCCGTCCGCGAGATGTTCGCGCTGCCAGCCGGACTCGGTACGACGTATGAGCGATAACCCTTCACGGCTGGCGGTGATCGTGTCGATGGAATTGTCGGCGTCAAAATCGAGATGCCAATGGTTGTGCATTCGATTGAGTTCCGAATCCAGGACTGTGGCCGTCCAGCGGCTGGTGGCCGGGTTTTCAGGAATCTCAAAAGCCAACAGACGAACGCCGCTTCCCGTACTTGCATTCAAAGGTGAGACGACCAGCTGCGGCGTCCCTTTACCGAGCACATCGGCCCAACGGACGCGATGCACGGAAGTCTCTTCACCGATCGCGGCAACCGTCCACAAAGCATTCGGATCGGTGCCTCGATGAATCCAATGCAGAGTCCCGGTCTTTGTCCAGCCGGCACCGATCGCAAAATCGACCAGTCCATCGCCGTCGATGTCGTGCGGAGCGATGCAGACGTTGTCCAGCGGAGTCTGGTCCTGCAGAATCACATGCGCGGCCCAGGACGGCTGCTCGTACCAGACGACGCGATTCTCTGTCAGCGCCACGATGTCAGTATCTCCGTCGTGATCGACGTCAGCGGCCGTGACTGCGTAACAGACTTTTCCCACGTTGCCGTCGATCACTTGTGCTTCGAATCCGAGGAACCGATCATCGCCCGCAGCCCTGAGACAAAGACTCAGGAAACACAGACTCAGGAAGCCCGGAAACAAAGTGATTTTCGCCATAATCAAACGACTCCTCGTCAAACTGCTTCCGAAGTGTACAATTGCTCGCGAAAGTATCATTTGCGATCGCGCGGAGTATAACATCCCTATCTGATTCGAGCATCCCACGGGATCAATGTGGACTCACATATTTTGGAACAGGTGCCCTTTGGTGATGATTTCCGCAACATGACTGCTTCAAGCCCGCAATTCCGCACGGATGTCCTCACCGGCCAGCAGGTTATCGTCGCTCCGCACCGCTCACACCGCCCGTCAGCGCATGTCCCCGATCCGCCGTTGAGTTCATTAGTCGATCCATTCGCTGAGGGGCAAGAAAGCGAAACGCCGGATGAACGCTTCGCGATGCGTGCGGATGATTCTGAGCCAAATGGTCCGGGGTGGATGTTGCGCGTCGTTTCCAATCGTTATCCCTCCGTGATGCCGGTCTCGGCGCTGGTTTCAACAACTTCTGCGACCGACGAACCTGCAATGTTTCCCTGTTGGCCCGCGTGCGGAGAACACGACGTCGTCATCGAATGCCCTGACAAGCGAAGTCGTATGGCCGAACTTTCACCAGCGGAAATTCGGCAGACGCTGATCGCCTGGCGGACGCGGATGCAGCAGTTGATACAGTCGCCATTGATTTGCAGTGTCGCCATTTTTCGCAATGAAGGTTTCAGTGCCGGTGCATCACTGCCACACTGTCATTCGCAGATTCTGGCCACCACAGAATTGATGCCACTTGATCGCCTGCGACACGAACGAGCGGCCTGGCATCGATCGGCGACCGGGCGTGATCTCGTGCAGGATCTGTGGGATGCCGAACGTACGCACGGAATTCGAGTGATCCGCGAAACACCATTTTTCGGCGTCTACTGTCCCTTCGCGTCACGCATGTCGTGGCAAGTCCGGTTTGTGCCGAAGCAGTCTCGGCCCACGGCGTTCGCGGACGCATCGGATGAGATGTTACAGGACCTGGCTGCCTTGTTGAAATTCACCCTGGTCGCACTTGAGCAACCTCTTGGTGGTCCATACTCCTTCAATCTGACGCTGACGCACGCTCGAATCGATCAGCCTGCCGCGTTTTCGTGGTCTCTCGATCTGTTGCCGCGAACTGGTCGCATCGCTGGCTGGGAACTGCTGACCAATGTCGAAATCGTCACTGTCACGCCGGAAACCGCAGCGGAAACACTTCGACTCATCGACAAATGATGTGCGCGGCTCAGGACCGGCGCATAATTAATTGTCGTGGTTCGGTCCGCGAACCACGACAAATTGCGACATTTATTTCCGTGCGGATCCTTAGGAATCGCGTTCTGTCCAGTGCGTCTTTACGTTTTCAATCCCATCTCCTGATGTTGCTCGCGAGCCGATGCAAGGTAACGGGCGTAGGCCGTTTCGTCGCGCTCGCACGATACGCCCTTGAACACAATCGCAAACGAGCGGCGATGGCGCGTGGCGGACATATTGGCGTCGGCTCGATGGATCGTCATCCCGTGGTGCGCGACAACGTCTCCCGGTTGCAGCGGAATGGCGATTTCGCGGGTGAAATCGTCCGGCGTGTAGTCGATGATTCCCTGCGAGAATCCCAGAATCTTCGACCTCGCATGAGTCCGAAACCCTTGCAGATGCGAGCCGGCAACGTATCGCAGGCAGCCGTTTTCGGCATCAACCTCGTCGAGTGCCATCCAGATCGTGACGACGTTCGACGGTGCAAGACAAAAGTAGTAGTTGTCCTGATGCGGCGGCGTGACATGGTTTGTGCCGGGCGGTTTGTTGAACCATTCCGGTTGATCAGCAGTTACCGGTTCACCGATCAGAGCCTCTGCCAGGGCCGTCCATTCGCTGCGTTGCACATAATCCCGGAAGTACGAATCCACTCCCATCCGCTGCAACTGTTTCAGCGTCTCGGGCTTCGTTCGATCCTGATAAAATGCATCTGCATCGGGCAGCGTCGGCACGACGTCGCGCACATAGCGATCCAGATTCTCCCGCAAATCCGCAAAGTCTGTGCGTTTCAGCAGTTGGCGGACGATGACGAATCCATGTTGATCGTACGATTGTTTTTCGAGTTCAAAGGGCATGACTTACTGTTCCAGTTATGGGGGGGGCAAAGCAGCACCGATCGGACGTCGGTCATTCTCATGTGGCACTCCCTGCTGCTGACGCTATGAGAGCACTGCCCAGCGTTCCCGCCACGATTCCGACGAGCAGCGAACACGGCAACATCCATACAAAGCTGATGTGGAGTGGCAAGCCAAAATCTTTCGCGTACGCGATCAGCACGGCGGTCATGATGCTCGACAGCAAGCCCAGCCAGGCTCCGCCAGCGTTGGCCCATTTCACGAACAATGCCAGAAAGAAAAGCACGAACAGCGGGGCAGTCAACAGGTTAACGACCTTAAAACATCGCTCGACAAGGTTGCCTTCAATCAACGTGTTGAGAATGCTCAGCGCGACTGACACTGCCGTCACCAGCCAGGTCAGCCACCTCATGCGTGTCACCGAAGCTGCGGTCGATAATGGTCCGACTGCGCGACGCGACAGGAAATCCTTCTCCAGCACCGCGCACGCCGAGTTCACGCCGGACGACAGGCTTGACATCGCAGCAGACAGGATCGCCGCCAGCACAAGCCCTGCTAATCCGGATGGCATCTCCGTCATAATGAACTTCGGGAAAAGTTGATCCCCGCTCGTGCCCATCGTCTGACCTGCATCGAATTGCGGAGGATGAGCACGATAGAAGCCCAGGATCGCCAGCCCTGTCAGCGCCAGCAGCAGCGAGACGGACACATCCGCGATCTGCGATACGGCCAGTGTTTTCCGGGCCGCTGCCGCATCACGCGTCGCGAGGAATCGCTGGATCGACATCTGATCGGAACCGTTCGTGCAGACGTACCACAGCGTCGTCGAGAGCAGTAACATCCCAAACGACACTCGCGCGTCCGGGTCGAAGCCCCAATTGGGAGGCTGCCAGTGAGCGGGCCATTCATTCGGCCACCATTCTGCCACGCCCCCCATGCGCAGTGTGATCACCGCCAAAGTCACAATGGCTCCTGCCAACATCGTTACAGATTGAATGCCGTCAGTCATCACGACCGCCTTGATCCCGCCTGATGACGAATACAGCGCCGTGACGGATGCCAACGCGACGCATAACCATGGCGTCCAACCCGGATGGATCCCCAGCAAAGGCACGAGCACCACCCGACTTGTCGCAAACAGGATCGTCGCCATCCAACCCAGCCGCAGCAGCAGGAACACCGCCGCGCCGGCAAGGCGAATGCTCGTGCCCAGACGTGCTTCGAGAATCTCGTATGCGCTTGTCACCGGCTGCCGCATCAGCAGCGGAATCAGTCCGTAGCCCACGATGACGAAGATCAATGGATGAGCCATGAGTTGCGTCGTCATCATCGGGCCGTGAGCAATCATCTCGCCGGGGTTGCCCAGATACGAAAGCGTGCTGACGAGTGTGGCGAACAGCGACAGCCCGACCGCAACTGGCGACATTTTGCGCCCTCCCAGCAAAAAGTCGTCCGCCGTTTGATTCTGTCGCGAGTAGTAAGCCCCGACGCCCACAAACACGCAGCCGTACGCAGCGATCACCAGCCAGTCGACTAACCCCACGTTCAGAATCCTCCCTCGACCGGGTGTAGTCGAATTCGATTGCGATCTCGGGAAAGCGAGTAGTGACGATTCCCGGACGGTTTCATAAAATACTATTCTACTTTATTCATATCTCGCAAGGAATGCGGTCCGGAATCGCGGGAAAGACCGGGGGATGGCACGCCTTGGGGAGATGGCACGCAATTGAGGATGGCACATTCGTTTAAAGGCGTGGGCAACGCCCCGCGCTTGATATTTCAAATTTCAAATTTCAAATTTCAAATTTCAAATCTCAAATTTCAAATCTCAAATTTCAAATCTCAAATACGAAATCTCAAATCTCAAATACGAAATTTCAAATGGGACAATCGCGGCCCGCTGGGCACGCGATTCAACGAGCCAATGCCAAACGCGGGCAGTATAGCCGCAGGTGGTGCATTCGGTCAGCACCAGCGGCTAGCGCCTCCCCGCTCACTCAATCTCAACTCTGACCGCGCGGAGTATACAAAGCCACAATAGCGTCAGCCACTGACATACTTCGGTTGAGACCCCTCACGAATTCGGCTACCAAATTCTAAGGCAAAACGGGCAGCGGAGCTGCGGCTCTCGGAACAGCGGCCTGGTAGTCGTAGCCCAGACATGCGGCCACGGTGGCTGCGATCTGCGACTGAGTCACGGTTGTGCCGCGAATGATCTGATGGGGAGTATCCGGTCCCATCACCGCCATCCAGATGTACTCACAGTCCTCAATCTTCTCGCCGTGATTCTTCCAGTCGATGCGATTGTCTCCGCGTCCGTGATCGGTGGTCAGGATCAGTGTGGTGTTCTCACGGTATTCGGGCATCGACTGCAACTGCTGCCAGAGTCGCCGGACGTAGTCGTCGGTCCGAAATGCTGAGTCCAGATAAAGATCATATCGGCCCGCATGAGCCCAGTCATCGGTTTCTCCCAGGGAGACATAGATCAGTCTCGGTTGCTTTACCCTGATGAATTCTTCCGCTCCCCGAAACGTGACGAAATCGTAGCGCACTTCCGGAAAGTAACGCGGAATCTCCATCGAGACCTCATCCAGCTGCCGCAGTGTCGCCGCAGCCTCCGGTTCCTGTAGATTCAGACCGGCGTCCGTGGCCAGCGGCTCCCAGCCGGCGTTGACCGGAATTCCGCTGCGAGTCTCATTGATGATGAACGGAAACACATCCCAGCTGCAGAAGGCCGCGACAGAATTGTCGAATCCGGGTTTCTGCTTCAGCCATTCAAGCACGGTCACATTCACATTATCTTTTTTGGCATTGGAATCAATGAGCGGATCTGCAAAACCGCACAGGATCTCACTGTAGCCAGGGTACGAAAAATTCCGCCCGTTCGTGACAACTGCCTTTGACTCGTGTTCGGGGTCACCAAATACGATCCCCTGTTGCGCGACGGTGCTCCAGAAAAATGGCATCAGAGCTTCACGACTTTCTCGAGCGGTTTCGCGCTGGAAGCGTTTCGTGAGCGCCGGCAGATCTTTCACGCCGCCCGCATCTTTGTCCATGAGTGTCACGTCGGCACCGCCAAAAACTTCCTGCCACCGGAGTCCGTCCACTGTGATCAGAATCACATTCCGGGTTCGCAGTGACGGCTGAAGTGGTGCTTTCTCCGACTGTGCCTGCAGCGCACCGACACTCAGCCAGAGACTCACGAAAAGTCCCAGGATCAATCCCCGCAATTGCAGTTTCCCGCGATTCGTGGATGATCGAGGCGAGTTTTCAGGTTCAGACGGCACTGCAATGGTCATCATCGGAGATCCGATCTAGTGGATTAATTTGTCAACGCTGGAACTTGTGGTAGGCCGGACCAAGCGGAGCGCCGTTCCGGCAATTGGCCGACCTGCCGGAACGGCGCTCCGCTTGGTCCGGCCTACAGATTCGGTCCCATTTCGTGGGCTTCGCAGAGAACTTCCGCGTGCCGGCTGATGCGGTCGTAATTTCTCCAACATTCCTTACCGACAGGTACGCTCCAGCGCATCAAGAGCCTTTGGGTCGTTGTGATCCAGCTTCAGTGCATTCTCGCACTTCAACAAGTGGTTGTATTTGACTGCGGCCCCGGTGTTGAACAGCACTACGGTTTCATCGTGGCGAATCCAGCCGTTGTCTTTCAGGCGACGCGCGGCGATCCAGATCGCTCCGCCTTCCGGCGCACAGTGGAATCCCTGATGCCTCGCCAGTTCTTCCACCCCCTGCATCAGCTCAACATCTGTTACTGTCATGGCTGTGCCATGGCTTTTTCGCAGAATGTCCAGCATGATGAAGTCCCCAACCGCCGCTGGTACTCGCAGACCGGCGGCGATGGTATGGGCATTCGGAAACATCGGTGCCGATGTTGCTCCCTCATGAAACGCCTTGACAATCGGCGCACATCCTTCTGCCTGGACGACAACCATGCGCGGACGTTTCGGCCCGATCCAGCCCAGTGTCTCCATCTCGTCGAATGCTTTCCACATCCCGATCAGTCCCGTGCCGCCGCCGGTCGGATAAAGAATCACATCCGGCAACTGCAGTGAAGATGAACATCGATGATCGGCGAGGTCGAACGCCAGTTCATAACCCATCGTCTTCTTACCTTCGATGCGAAACGGCTCCTTGAGTGTCGATAAGTCAAACCAGCCGAATCGATCACATGCGGCGCGGCAGAGTCGTCCGCAATCGCTGATCAGGCCATTCACCAGACAGACCTGAGCACCGCCGCAGGCAGATTCCAGAATGTTGGCGGGAGGCGTATCTTCCGGCACAAAGATGATGCACTTCATACCCGCTCGAGCTGCATAAGCCGTCGCTGCTCCAGCGGCATTCCCTGCCGACGGCAACGCGACGGTCGTGACCCCGAGTGCGGCGGCTCGGGTGATTGCGGCCGACATGCCGCGCGCCTTAAAGCTTTGAGTCGGATTGAAACTCTCATCCTTAACCAGCAAATTTCCAAAATCGCTGAATGGGCCACGAGTCTTACAGGTCAGCAGCGGCGTCAGTCCTTCGCCAAGCGAAACGGCTTCGTCCGGAGAATTGACGGGCAGAACTTCGTGAAAGCGCCACATCGATCGCTCTGTTCGCCGGCGCAGAATCTCGGGCGAAATCCTGTTCTTCAGCGAGTCCAGGTCATACCGCGCCAGCAACGGCTTCCCAGCCCGACTGAGCCCCTGCAGCTGAGTGGGATCGTGGACTTCGCCGGTCAGAGAACATTCCAGGGAGATATGCATTCGAATTCATAATCCTCACTCCAGGCGCAATTCCCGGAGCCGCAACAGGCATT
>CAMAVB010000123.1 GCA_945861465.1 Candidatus Kuenenia stuttgartensis | reverse complement strand
CCCGGCGGCGGATCGTTGCAAAAAAAAGCCGGGCGGGATTTCGAAAAATCCTGTCCGGCGTTTTATAGTTTCAATTGGATCAGAGTCTGATCGTATTTCATTACCACGCGAAGTGGGAGAATGCCTTATTTGCGTCCGCCATGCGGTGTACGTTTTCGCGTTTGTTCATTGCAGCGCCTTCACGGCGGAACGCGGCGAGCAGTTCTTCTGCCAATGACTTGTCAACCGGGCGACCTTTTCGGCCGCGGATGGCTTCCAGAAGCCAACGGATTGACAGAGCCTGCTGACGGCGTGAACTGACGGGGGTTGGTACCTGATAGGTCGCACCACCGACGCGCTTGGATCGAACTTCGATCGCAGGCTTCACGTTGTCCACGGCTGTGACAAAAACATTGAGCGGATCTTCATTCGGCAGTTGCTTCTGGACAATTTCCATGGCGCGATAGAAGGCACCTGAAGCGACGCTTTTCTTGCCATCGTACATCAGGCAGTTGACGAACTTGGAAACTAACAAACTGCCAAAGCGTGTGTCCGGCTTCAGTTGCTTGCGGCTGGCGGTGAACTTCTTGACCATCGAAGGAAACTCTCAATCACTTGATATCGAAAATCTTCAGTCAGCAAAGCGACTGAACAGCAATAATCACAAATCCCAGCCAACAGAGCGACTGGAAAACCCACTATTTCTTACCAGCCGCAGCGCCACCTTTGGGACGCTTGGCTCCATAGCAACTACGAGCCTGACGGCGATCAGAAACGCCCAGCGTATCCAGTACCCCGCGGATGATCTTGTAACGCACACCCGGAAGGTCACGGACACGACCGCCGCGAATCAGGACGATTGAGTGTTCCTGAAGGTTGTGACCCTCGCCCGGAATGTAAGCCGTCACTTCTTTGCTGTTCGACAGGCGAACACGCGCCACCTTTCGGAGAGCCGAGTTTGGCTTCTTCGGGGTGACAGTCTTCACCTGCAAACACACGCCACGCTTCTGAGGACATCCTTCAAGCACGGGTGTTTTTGACTTGGTGCGCTGTTGTTTTCGGGGTTTCCGAACAAGTTGATTGATCGTGGGCATAGTTCGCCAGAAAAAAAGCTGAAAGCCAGGACAACGGACGGTTACGACAATGTCACCGGGAATGAGGAAAACGCAGCACTCTATCCGCGTTTTCCTCGATCGTCAACCTTGCATGTCAACGATCACTCAAATTCGCTCATCACATCAATTCATCTGGGCTCAAATCCGCAAGTGAAGGTGCCGAAGGTCGATCGGGATCAACCCGCCGTGCCTGCAACTCTGAATTTCCCATCAGATCCTTGCGAGCAGCCGCCATTCGCATTTTCTGCTCTTCCTGTTCTCGCAATGCGGAATCATGAATTCGAACCTGAGCCTCCTGGTGCAGATGGAATCCGGTCCCAGCCGGAATCAGATGTCCCAGAATCACGTTTTCCTTCAATCCGACGAGGTTATCGACCTTGCCGCCGAGGGCAGCTTCGGTCAGAACTTTCGTCGTTTCCTGGAAGCTGGCCGCAGAGATAAAGCTTTCGCTCGAGACTGCCGCCTTCGTGATCCCCAACAACTGGGGACTGGCCTTTGCCTTCTTCAACGTCGTGTGCTTAATCGGTCTGCTGACTTCCTGATTGACCGCTGCAATATCTGTTAACTGAACTCGATCACCGATCTCAAAGTCCGACCCGCCAGCATCGGTGACTTTGCCCATTGCTTCCAGCCCGTCGTTGATCTTTTTCAGTTCAAATTTGTCGATCAACAGCCCTGGCAACAGGTCAGTATCACCCACACTGTCCACGCGGACTTTGCGGAGCATCTGAGCGATCACGATTTCGATGTGCTTGTCATCGATTTCTACGCGCTGGGCGCGATAGACGTTCTGAACTTCATGCAACAGATACTGCTGAACTTCTTCCGGACCGCTCACGCGCAGAATGTCCTGCGGAACGAGCGGGCCGCGGACCAGCGCGTCACCGGCCTTGACCATGTCACCCGGATGCACCTGCAGGTCCTTGCCGTGCGGGATCACATGCTCCACCTCAGTGCCATCAGCACCCTTGACAAGCACAATTCGCTTGCCGCGTTTCTTCTCCGGTGGAAATTCGACTTCGCCATCGATCTCCGCCACAACCGCCGGATCTTTGGGTTTCCGAACTTCGAACAGCTCCGTCACGCGGGGCAAACCGCCCGTGATGTCCTGCGTTCCAGTAGATTCACGCGGTGTCTTGGCGACGACCACCCCAGCCGTGATCTGTCCGCCGTCTTCGACATCCAGACTTGCACCTTCAGGCAGGTAATAGAAGTCCAGAATTTTTCCAGCCCCGTCTTCCACAACCACTTGCGGATGCAGACCGGCCTTATGTTCAATCACCGTACGTCGCATCGTTCCGGACTGTTCTTTTTCCGTACGAATCGATTGACCTTCGACGCAGTCGTCCAGACGCACTCGTCCGCCGACCTGAGCGATAATCGGGATCGAATGCGGGTCCCAGGTGCAGAGCACATCACCGGAATTCACCGCCTGGTTTTCTTTCACCTGCAGCAATGCACCGTTTGGTACGCGTTGTTTTTCGACTTCGCGACCACGATCGTCCACGATGCTGATCTCACCGTTTCGACCCAGTACGACCTGACCACCTTCGGCGTTGATCACGCTGCGGATTCGTGTGAATCGCACCTGGCCACCGCGTTTTGCGAACAACTCACTGGTTTCAACGTCCTTTGACGCCACACCACCGATGTGGAACGTACGCATCGTCAGCTGAGTTCCCGGCTCGCCGATACTCTGAGCTGCAATGATGCCGACCGCCATGCCCAGCTCGACAAGGTCGCCCATCGACAGGTCCATGCCGTAACATTGCTGACACAAACCAAGCGTGCATTCGCAGGTCATCGGACTACGCACCTGGATGCGCTCCAATCCCATTTCCTCGATCTTGCGAGCCTTTTCGACGGTGATCAGATCACCCTCTTTCACGATCAGCTCTTCTGTTATCAAATTGACGATGTTGGTACGGCTGACGCGTCCTCGAATCGCGTCTGCCAGGCCGACTTCAATTTTTTCACCTCGATACACAACACCGCGCGTCAGACCTTTAGTCGTTTTGCAGTCGTGCATCGTGATGACCATGTTCTGACAGACGTCGGCCAGCTTACGAGTCAGATAACCGCTGTCCGCCGTTTTCAGAGCTGTATCCGCCAGACCTTTGCGGGCACCGTGTGTGGAGCTGAAGTACTCCAGCACCGACAGCCCTTCGCGGAAATTCGACTTGATCGGCGTTTCGATGATTTCGCCGCTCGGCTTAGCCATCAAACCGCGCATCCCGGCCAACTGCTGAATCTGTCCGACACCGCCTCGGGCACCCGAATGCGCCATGAGGTAAATCGGATTGACATAGGCACCAGATTCGCGTACGTCTTCCTTGAGCTGTTCCATCATGGACTTCGTGATTTCTTCACGAGCGTGAGTCCAGATGTCGAGCACTTTGTTGTAGCGTTCCTGGTTTGTGATCACGCCGCGCTCAAACAGCTTCTGCTGCTTGAGGACGTCCTTCTCAGATTTCCCGATCACTTCCTGTTTGTTCGGAGCCGTCTTAAGGTCACTGACGCCGAACGACAGACCGCTCTCCGTCGAAGCACGAAATCCACAGCTCTTCATGCGGTCCAGCAGCTCAATCGTTTCACGACGACCCAATTCCTGATAGCAGTCGGAGATCACGCGAGCCAGATCCTTGCTGGCCAGAGTCTGATTGTAGTACGACATCTTCTTCGGCAGGATGTCGTTGAAGATCACGCGGCCCGGTGACGTCTCAACGAGCCCACCCGGACGATAGGTTTCAGCCCCATCACCCTTCACACGCTTGCCGCGCGGCATCCGCAGCCGAATCGTGGCATGCCGCGAAACCTTGCCAAGCTGGAAGGCCATAAAGACCTCTTCCGACGAAGCAAACACCATCCCTTCACCCGGACGATCGGGTCGTTTGAGCGTGAGGTAATAGCACCCCATCACGATGTCCTGCGACGCACTGATGATCGGCGCACCGTTGGCAGGGCTGAAAATGTTATGAGTCGACATCATCAGCGTCGTGGCTTCAATCTGCGCTTCCATCGACAACGGAAGATGGACGGCCATCTGGTCGCCGTCAAAGTCGGCGTTGAAACCACGGCAGACCAGCGGATGCAGGCGGATGGCGTTACCTTCCACCAGAATCGGCTCAAACGCCTGAATTCCGATGCGGTGCAGCGTGGGAGCACGGTTCAGCAACACGGGATGGTTGCGGATGACATCATCCAGAATGTCCCACACATCTTCATCGCGACGCTCAAGCATGCGCTTCGCGCTCTTGATCGTGTCGGCATGGCCGAGATCTTTCAGGCGGCGAATCACGAACGGCTGGAACAGCTCCAACGCGATCTTCTTGGGCAGACCGCATTGATGCAGTTTCAACTCAGGACCGACCACGATCACACTGCGAGCTGAATAATCGACGCGCTTCCCGAGCAGGTTTTCACGGAATCGACCCTGCTTGCCTTTGATCATGTCAGTCAAAGACTTGAGCGGACGATTGGATGAACCGAGCACCGGACGCTTACATCGATTATTGTCGAACAACGCATCCACTGACTGCTGCAGCATGCGCTTTTCGTTGCGGACGATCACTTCCGGAGCGTTCAGGTCTACCAGCTTCTTCAGACGGTTGTTGCGGTTGATAATCCGGCGATACAGGTCGTTCAGGTCGCTGGTCGCGAAGTTACCGGAATCCAGCAGTACCAACGGACGCAGATCCGGCGGTATCACGGGAATGACATCAAGGACCATCCACTCCGGCTTGTTCTCACTGTCGCGCAGAGCTTCAACGATCTTCAGTCGCTTAATCAGATCCTTGATCTTCTGTTGACTGCCGGTCTTTGCCAGCTCCGTTCGCAATTCGCCCGACAATTCAGCCAGACGCATTGATGCCAGGAGCTTCTTGATCGCTTCTGCACCCATGCCGATTTCGAACGTTCCATCACCATAGTCGCGTTTTGCCTGACGTGCCTCTTCTTCCGTCAGCATCTGACACTTCTTCAATGGTGTGTCGCCTGGCTCGATCACCACGTAGTCCTGGAAATAAATCACCTTCTCCAGCGACGTCGTCTTCATGTTCAGCAACGCGCCGAGGCGGCTGGGCATGGATTTGAAGAACCAAATATGCACGACCGGCGCAGCCAGTTCGATATGACCCATGCGTTTACGACGGACACGGCTGTGCGTGACTTTGACGCCGCAGCGATCACAGATCATGCCCTTGTACTTCATGCCACGGTATTTGCCGCAGGCACATTCCCAGTCCTTTTCAGGCCCGAAAATCCGCTCGCAGAATAAACCGTCCCGCTCAGGCCGGTAAGTCCGATAGTTGATCGTTTCCGGTTTTTTGACTTCGCCGAAAGACCAGCTGCGAATGTCGTGTGGACTCGCAAGACTGATTTTCACAGACGCATAGTCGTTGACTCGATCAAATGTACCTTCGGTGACACTCACGCACGAATCTCCTCAAAGTGGAGGCTCAAAAAACAGGGTCCGATCCGGAGAGTCCGGTTCGGCGTTCGCCTTTTGGATCTGGAAAAAATTCTGGCATCGCCACCGAGTTTTCCGGGGGCCTGGTGGCCTCTGTACAAAGTCGGTCCGGATTGAAGTTTGTCAATCCGGACTGGCGCGGCACAGAAACCGATCATCCACTCCGACATGCAAAGTGGTTTTCGGGTTGTCATTTTCAGTTGACGGATTTTTCAAGCTGCAGGTTCAGACACAGACCGCGAATTTCGTTGTTCAACACGTCGAAGCTGGCCGGTGTGCCAGCTTCCAGGGTGTTCTCTCCCTTGACCATGCTCTCGTAAATCTTTGTCCGGCCTTCGACATCGTCGCTTTTTACAGTCAGCAACTCCTGAAGAATGTAGGCCGCTCCATAGGCTTCTAACGCCCACACTTCCATTTCTCCGAACCGCTGACCACCGAATCGCGCCTTGCCACCCAGCGGCTGCTGCGTGATCAATGAGTACGGTCCAGTGGCGCGTGCATGCACTTTGTCATCGACAAGGTGATGCAGTTTGAGCATGTATATCTGCCCCACAGTCGTGCGCTGCTCCTGACGTTCACCGGTCCGGCCATCGTACAGATACGATTTACCGTCTTCGGGCAGTCCGGCTTCCTGCATGGCAAGTCGCACTTCTTCTTCTGCAGCTCCGTCGAAGACCGGACAGATAGCGCGATAGCCCAGCTTGGCCGCAGCCCAGCCAAGGTGCGTTTCCAGAATCTGCCCGACATTCATGCGACTTGGAACCCCCAGCGGGTTCAGAATGATGTCGATTGGAGTACCGTCTTCGAGGAATGGCATGTCCTCAATCGGCAGCACCTTCGAAATCACCCCTTTGTTCCCGTGACGCCCCGCCATCTTATCCCCGACAGAGATCTGGCGTTTGGAGGCCACGTACACTTTCACCATCTGCAGCACACCGCTCGGCAATTCATCGCCGCGCTTCATGCTGTTCAAGCGATGATCTTCGCGATCAATGACATCTTCGACCAGCACCCAGCCTTCACGTACCAGCTTGCGTGCCGCAGTTTTCTTCTGCGGACTGCGAATGTCCATGTCTTCGAAATGCGTATGAAATCGACGAGCATAATCGGCAACCGCCTTGGGATCATCCAGTTTGGCCAGTTGGCGACCATCCGAATCCGTCACCGGTTGTTCCAGGACAGCTTCCAGATCGACGAGAAACGTCCTGAACGATGTCGCAATGGCGACTTCATTTTCTTTTTCAACCCTTTTCAGTTCGTCTTCAAACCGCTTGCGTTCGACTTCGGACAGGCTCATCCGACGAGAAAATTTCTCCGTGTGGATTACGATCCCGCCGACACCGCTCGGGACTTCCAGGCTTTCATTCTTCACGTCTTCGCCGGCACGTCCAAAGATTGCGTGCAGCAGTTTTTCCTCAGGCGTCAATTCCGACTTCGCCTTCGGTGAAACCTTGCCAACCAGAATATCACCCGGATTGACGCGCGTTCCGACTTTCACGACACCGGTGTCATCCAGATGGCGCAAGGCTTTCTCGCTGACGTTCGGAATGTCGCGGGTGAACTCTTCACGCCCCAGTTTCGTCTCGCGGATTTCGACATCGAACTCGTCGAGATGAATGGATGTGTAGACGTCTTCTTTCACAAGACGTTCGGACAAAATAATTGCGTCTTCAAAGTTGTAGCCCTCCCATGACATGAAGGCGACCAGCACGTTGCGCCCGAGTGCCAACGATCCGTCTTTCGTCGCCGCACTGTCACACAGGATTTGTCCTGCCTTGACACGTTCACCCATCTTCACGATCGGCTTCTGGTTCAAACAGGTGCGTTCGTTCAACCGAGTGAATTTGCGAAGCGGATAGCGACGGCCGTCGATTTCGATATTGCAGGCATCGACAAAGGTGACCTTACCCGATTTCTCTGCACGCAGCACCATGCCGGAATTCTGAGCCACGTACTGTTCCATGCCGGTTCCGACAACCGGTCGTTCTGAAATCAGCAGCGGCACCGCCTGACGCTGCATGTTCGATCCCATCAGAGCCCGGTTCGCGTCGTCGTGTTCCAGGAACGGAATCAGTCCGGCTGAAACTCCAACCATCTGACAAGGGGCAACGTCGATGAAGTTGACTTCACTGCGATCAATCCAGACTACGTCGCTCTGTGTTCGAGCGAGCACTCGCTCTTCGGCAATCATGCCTTTCTCGACAAGCGTATCGGCCGGACACACCATGCCGGACGCCTCTTCATCGGCACGCAGCCAGACCACTTCGTCCGTGACTTTCGCGTTCTTCACAACGCGATATGGAGAAATCAGGAAGCCGTAGTCATCCACACGAGCGTAAATACTGAGACTGGAGATCAGCCCGATGTTCGTGCCTTCAGGCGTCTCAATCGGACAAATACGTCCGTAGTGCGAAATATGAACATCGCGGACTTCAAAGCCCGCACGCTTGCGATTCAATCCACCCGGGCCCAGAGCACTCAACCTTCGTTCGTGCGTCAGCATCGACAGGGGGTTTGTCTGGTCCACAACCTGAGAAAGTTCACTCCGACCATAAAAGTAGTCGATTGCGGCCGACACGCTCTTTGGATTGATGAGCGTGCGAGGCGTCATGGCATCGACTTCTTTCAGACTCATACGTTCCTGAACGGTACGACGGAGTTTCAAAAACCCTTTGCGGATTTCGTCAGCCGCCAGTTCATCAATGGTCCGCAAACGCCGATTGCCAAGATTGTCGATGTCGTCGATCTGTGCCGTCGAGTCACCAATCCGCAGACGGACAATGTATTTCATCGCATTAATGAAATCTTCCGGCTTCAGGGTCATCTCCTCGTCAGAGATTTCCTGAGCGAATTTACGATTGATCCGGAATCGACCGACGCGACCCAGGCGATAGCGATTCACGTCAAAGAACTTTTCGTTGAACAGATCGCTGGCCTTATCCAGGTTCGGCGGATTCCCGGGACGCAGTCTCTGGTAAATCTTCAGCAGCGCTTCTTCGTGCGTCGATGTGCCGTCTTCTGCCAGCGTCTTCAGCATCAGCAGATCAGTGTGGTCTTTCACAATCTCGATGCTCTTCACACCACACGTGAGCAGTTCTTCGGAAACCAACTCGGTAATTTCATAACCCGCATCAACAACAATCTCGCCTGCACGTTCGTGCTTATCCGGGAAGACGACATTCTCGACGGAGTACTTGCCTTCCAGATCTTTGGCGACCGTCTTTGCCGTGATCTTGATCGTCTCGGTCGCGTAAAACAAACGAATGATTTCGGCGTCCGAAGAGTACTCCTTCGACATTGCACGCAGCAGCGTCACGGCAGAAAACTTACCGCTCTGGTCGATCCGGACGCCAATTGCCTCGCGCTTGCTGACGAGCAGTTCGATCCAGCTCCCGCGTTCCGGAATGATGCGGCACGATTGCGTCTTACGGTCACTGCTGGCCGTCTCCTCGGCCATCACAAAGTCTACACCCGGCGAACGATGCAACTGGCTGACGACCACGCGCTCCGCACCGTTGATGATAAACTCACCACCGCCAACCATGATCGGGATGTCGCCGAGATACACTTCTTCCTCAACTGGCTGCTCTTTGACCAGTCTCAGCCAGACACGGAACGGCATTCCGTAAGTCAGGCGAAGCTGCCGACACTCGTCCGGCGTATAACGAGGCTTGCCGAGTTCATACCGAATGTACTCGAGTCGAAACTGCGAGTCGTAACTTGCAATCGGGAACACTTCGCGCAGGATCGCTTCCAGACCAATGTCCAGACGATCGCGTGATGAGCGATCGGCCTGCAGAAAACGAGCGTAAGAAGCGGTCTGAATCAATGTCAGACCGGAAATCTCATACTCGGCGTTAATTTTTCCGAAGTTTCGAACTTCGTCCTGGTCGATAGTACGAACAGACGGAATCGGCATACGGAGCCCTGCCTTCGCTGAAAAGATCGCAAGCCGCGAGTGTGACGAAACTCGCGATCAATAAAACCACCCTGAAACAACAAACCCGCTTGAAACAATTGCAGACACCGAATTCTGACTCTTTGCTCGAATACGGTTCCGATCACAGCTAATCCCTGCCAATTCGCCCTCAGCGCCGAACGGCGCGCGACGAAAGGCACCTGTCGATTAACTCGACAGCTGCCTGCTTCTCTGAGCCATCCACAACAAATTCGGGAACGCCTGACGCTCGCTGGAAATCAAGTGTCGAGCCTTCATTCACTAACGGATAAGTGGCTCAAAGAGACCACGAATCCAAACCCTTGGCAATGCCACCGCCGGGGACGATCAACGATCGTCCCGGCCAGTGCCAACGAAAAGCTCTGTCACAGAGTTTGCAACAATCAATTACTTGATGTCGCAGGTACCGCCAGCCGCCACAATCTCGGCCTTCAGCTTCTCTGCATCTTCCTTGGAAACTCCATCCTTCAAAGACTTTGGAACACCTTCCACCAGGTCTTTCGCTTCCTTCAAACCAAGGCCCGTCATAGCGCGGACCACTTTGATCACGGCGATCTTTGTTTCGCCGAAACCCGTCAGAATGACGTTGAATTCCGTCTGTTCAACGGCAGCTTCAACGACAGCACCAGGGGCCGCAGCCATCATCATCGCGCCGCCTCCCGCTGGTTCAATGCCGTGAACTTCCTTCAGGTAATCCACAACCCTCTTGGCCTCCAACAGGGTCAAACCAACAATCTTATCGCCAAGCTCTTTTGTCTTGCTGTCAAATTCAGTGGCTGCTTCTGCAGACATTGCCAGAACCTTTCTCTTTCGGAAACACGCTTTTCGTTTACAACAAATCACATCAGCAGAACACCAAGCCGCTGAATCACTCAGAAATCTCTTTCTCAGACAATGTCTTCAACTGGCCAGCCAACTGACCACCTGAACTCTGCAGACAACCTGCCAGCTGCCTTCCGGGGGCCAGCATCAATCCTGCAATCTGACCGATCGTTTCAACTCGGCCAGCACTCTTACTGAGACTATCTACAGCAGCGGCATTCAGAGTTTGACCCTCAACGCTGCCACCCTTAATTTCAAGTTTTGGAATTTCTTTTGCGTAATTCGTCACTGCCTTGGACAGTGCCACAACGTCGCCCGCGCCCCATAACAGCGTCGAAGGCCCAGCCAGAATCGTATCCAGCCCTTCGATGCCCTTTTTCTTCAAGGCATTTGCCGCAATCGAATTCTTGACTGTCAATGCTTTGATTTGAACTTTGCGAAGCCCCAGCCGCCAACGATTCGCTGAAATTGCGTCCATCTTTGAGCAATCGACGACAATGAAATCCTTCGCATCTCCAATTCTGGACTGGATATCCGAAATTACCATGTCTTTAACGTGACGACCCATTGCTGACAACTCACCACAAAAACAAACTCAGTGATACCAAAACCCACAATCTTCAGCCTAAACGGCCACCAGAATCGCAGGCATCATTGTTGCCGAAACTACCACGCCGCGAACATAAACACCCTTTGAAGCGCTGGGCTTCAAACTTCGAATAAAGCTCAACAGCGACTCGATATTCTCCGTCAACTTGTCGGCATCAAATGACATTCGTCCCACCACGCAATGCACGTTTGAGCCATTATCCACACGGAACTCAACTTTTCCAGCCTTGTATTCTTTCACAGCGGTGGCGACATCCTGTGTGACCGTACCAGCTCGTGGACTTGGCATCAAACCACGAGGACCAAGCACTCGACCCAGCGGACCAACGACACCCATCATGTCGGGAGTCGCGATCGCCACATCAAACTCCAGCCAGCCGTCCTTAATTTTGTCAGCCAGCTCTTTACCACCGACTACATCGGCACCGGCAGTCTGTGCGATCTTAACATTCTCACCCTGAGCGAACACGATCACTCGCTGCGACTTACCAATCCCGTGCGGCAAAACAATCGAGCCCCGCACAATCTGATCAGCCTGTCGCGGGTCAACACCAAGCCGGACGGCGATCTCAACCGTCTGGTCGAATCCAATCCTCTTGATCGCCTTTGGCATCGATTCTTCAAGACTCTTTAACGCCTTGACCGCCTCCGGCAACCCCAGAACACCCAGGCCAGCCGCCTTTTTGGACAGTGACTTCATTCGCTTTGACTGACCTGCCATTTTTTGCACCCGAATCTGTCAACCTGGACCACTCAAGAAACATAATCCACACACGGCGGGAACTAATCAATCACTTCAATTCCCATGCTGCGAGCGGTTCCGGCAATCATCTTGCGGGCCTGCTCAAGCGAGGATGCATTCAAATCTTCGTACTTCTGCTTCGCAATCTGCTCTAATTGAGCCGTCGTCACACTGCCCACCTTGGTCCTGAGAGGATTCCCGGAACCCTTAGCCACCCCGGCAACTTTCTTCAGCAGCACGGCAGCCGGAGGACTCTTTAACACAAACTCAAACGTGCGATCATTGTAAACCGTGATGACACAGGGAATCGTGATGCCCATCATATCACGTGTTCGCTCGTTGAACTGCTGAACGAACTGTCCAATGTTGACCCCATGCGGACCAAGGGCGGTACCAACCGGCGGGGCAGGCGTTGCCTGACCACCTGTCACCTGCACTTTAATCTGCGCCGTAACCGCACGCTTCTTACCCATGACCGATCAACCCAACTCGCTAAACAAAACAACAAACCAAACACCAGAACATGACGCCATGATCATATCGACTCAACTTGCCAATGATCCAATTCCACCGGCGTCGATCTCCCAAAAATCTCGATCAGCACAGACACCTTGCCGTTATGCTCATCCACACCTTCGACGGTTCCTTCGAAATTCTCGAACGTCCCCTCGCGAATCTTGACCATATCGCCAGATGAAAACTGGATTCGCACTTTCGGCGCTGCAGTCGCCTGCTGCTCGGCCCGGCCCAGCATTCGATCTACTTCATGCTGCTCCATTGGCATTGGCTTGCCAGCTGCACCTGCGAAGTCACCGACGCCACCAGTATCCCGAACCAGATACCAAGTATCATCGTTCAAGACCATGTGAATCATAATATAACCCGGAAACAACTTCCGGTCATGCTCCTTTGGTGACCCACCGCGCGTATCAACAACCTTCTCGGAAGGTATCACAATCTCGCCAAAGAATTCTCCCAAACCCTCCAGCTTTACTTTTTTTAACAGAGCGTCGCGAATCGTTCGCTCCCGGTTTGTCTGGACTTTCAGCACGAACCAGAGCATGTCGCCGACCGCAGAATTCGTACTAACTGCGTCTTTGGCCATGAAGACAAACTCCTGCACAATTCCGCGCAAAAAATCGAAACCCGGTATGCTGACCACTGTAAACACGAATTGCAACCGCTGAAGCAATCCGTTTGAGAAGTTGCCGAAAAACAACACTTCAACTCTTTGTGTTGTATTCCGTAAATCCGATGAAGCTGAACAACCAAGTCCACACCAAATCAATCAAGAACAGGAACAACCCCAGAAAAAACATGGTACACAGCACCACAACTGTCGCCTGCAGGACTTCCTGCCGACCAGGCCAGGTCACTTTTTCCAGTTCCGATTCTACGGAAACAAGAAAATCGGCAAACCGCGGGTAATTCACTATTCGGAACGCCACCCAGCCGCAGAGCAGCCAAAGGGCTACGGGAACACCAACCTGAATGCCCTTCCCGTACGACATCAGAGGACCGTTCGAAAGCGTAATGCACCCGAACGCGGCCACGACAACAATTGCGAAAAATGTAAACTGCCGAACCATTCGCCCCTGATTCGACTTATGGATGCCAAACCGGAACATTTCTGGTAGCAGTGAGGCACCTGCACTCTTGCTCGACATCTGACACTCAACCAAAAACTAAACCAGAGGAAAACCCACAGACGACAACCAATGACAGCCAACACCAAAGCACGGGCGGAGGGAGTCGAACCCCCAACCGCCGGATTTGGAATCCGGTGCTCTGCCAATTGAGCTACACCCGTTCAACCCGTGACGACCATGTCACATTATTTCTTGCGCGACTCTTTATGGAGTGTGTGCTTTCGAAGTTTTGGGCAATACTTCATCAGCTCCAGCCGCTCCGTTCCGCGAGTCTCCTTGATCACTCGGTAGTTCCGCTGTCCGGACTCCGTGCATTCAAGCCACACATACTCACGCATGACAAAAAACCTTCTTACCAGACGCCTGAAACCACTCAAGAACCAACGCGGCTCAAAAAGAAAAAAACTGCCTGCCGACAGAACCGCCGGCAGGCAGCCAGAATTTCTCAACACTGCAGACTACTTCAGAATCTTGGTCACAACTCCGGAGCCAACCGTCTTACCGCCTTCGCGGATGGCGAAACGACTCTGCTCTTCCATTGCGATCGGCTTGCCAAGTTCCACCTCCACTTTCACATTATCACCGGGCATACACATCTCCGCACCACCCAGCAACTTGGTGGATCCCGTGACGTCTGTCGTCCGGAAGTAGAACTGAGGGCGATAACCTGTGAAGAACGGTGTATGACGACCGCCTTCTTCTTTGCTCAGTACGTAAACTTCTGCTTCGAAAACCGTGTGCGGCTTAATCGAATTATTCGCCGCCAGCACCTGGCCACGCTGAATGTCTTCCTTTTTCAGACCACGCAGCAACAGACCAACGTTGTCGCCAGCAATTCCCTGGTCCAGAGTCTTCTGGAACATTTCAACTCCAGTGACAGTCGTTTCCTGCGTGTCCCGCAGACCGATGATCTGGATCTTTTCGCCGACTTTGACAACCCCGGCTTCGATTCGACCAGTAGCCACCGTTCCACGACCTTCGATCGAAAACACATCTTCCACTGCCATCATGAACGGCTTGTCAATAGCACGCTTTGGCTCAGGGATCGAGCTGTCCAGAGCTTCCATCAACTCCGTGATGCAAGTGCTGAATTTCGCGTCTGCCGGATTGTCCAAAGCACCACGTGCATTTCCCTTCACCAACTTGATGTCGTCGCCAGGGAATCCGTACTTGGTGAGCAGTTCGCGGACTTCCATTTCAACGAGATCCAACAACTCCAGGTCGTCGACAAGATCGCATTTATTGAGAAAGACCACCAGAGCCGGAACACCCACCTGCCGAGCCAGCAAAATATGCTCGCGTGTCTGAGGCATCGGACCGTCAGCGGCAGAAACTACCAGAATGGCCCCATCCATTTGGGCAGCGCCCGTGATCATGTTTTTGATATAGTCCGCATGTCCCGGACAGTCGATGTGAGCGTAGTGACGATTTGGCGTCTCATATTCCACATGGCTTGCCGCAATTGTCACGGTCTTGGTGGCGTCACGCACGGTGCCGCCCTTCGCGATATCCGCATACGCCTTAACCGTCGCCAAACCCTTGGCAGCCTGAACTGCGAGGATTGCGGCCGTTGTGGTTGTCTTACCGTGGTCGATGTGACCAATCGTGCCCACGTTGACGTGCGGCTTCGTTCGCTCAAAGGTACCCTTCGCCATTACCCCAACTCCAGATCAATCTGCGCCAGGACACTTCTCGCAGCCCGGCAAATTCACCTCAAAAGAACAACTCGGCATCCCCACGCGAGACACCCACACATCACTTTCAATCACTCTCTAAATTCAGCCTGAAACACCAGCAACACGTTTAACCAGAAGCAGAAAAGCTGCTGAAGGGACTTGAACCCTTGACCCCGTCCTTACCAAGGACGTACTCTACCAACTGAGCTACAGCAGCAATCTTCGCGATCAAGCTGTTCCCAGAACGCAAAGAGCGGGCGATGGGAATCGAACCCACACAGCCAGCTTGGAAGGCTGGAATTCTACCATTGAACTACGCCCGCATTTTTTTTGCCCGCATTTATCTAACCGCATTCCTGCGACTACTTCTGACACATGCCTGATTCCCAAATGCCGGATTCCCTTACCTTAGCCTAACTAAGGGATCCCGCCTCCAAGCCTCCTTCTCGGGAGCCCCACAAGCGAGAATGGGGGAAGCAGGATTCGAACCTGCGAAGGCTAACGCCACCAGATTTACAGTCTGGCCCCTTTGGCCACTCGGGTATTCCCCCCTTACGTGATTTCTTGCTGACCTGCCAGCTTCTTAAAATTCTCCCCAACCAAACATCAAAATTGCCAGCGAAACAGGCCAATTCATTCGCTGAAGCTAGCGGAGGGACTTGAACCCACAACCACCGGTTTACAAAACCGGAGCTCTGCCAATTGAGCTACACTAGCGCGGACCGCGTGCGATAGCGAGCGGCGGAGTATAACAATCGGTTTCTGCCAGACAAGGCAGATCCCCGAATGCTCCCAACAACGGGGGAACTCGTCAATTTGTTGCCCTGCGGGATCCCAAATTCGACGTGGCTGGAACTCGGACAAGCCCTGATTTTCCTTGGTTCGGGCGCGGAACAACAAATCTGACCTTTCTGGCAGTTCCACCGTAGATTTCTCGTACGAAAGAGTGCCGCAAGTCATGAGTGAGCAAATTGGCGGGCAGAATGCGTCAGCTTGCCGGTAAAAAAGCGGGGTACCATCGGGCTCACGTCACTCCGCTCGCCGGGCTCATTTCTGGCCGCGCACGGTTTCCGACTGTTCCATTCACGCCACGGACACGTCTATGATCGCTTTCAGGACGCCCGTTTCGGGACGAGTGAAGGATTCAAAGTCAGCCACCATGTTCTGGAACGGCGTCCGATGTGTAATCCATGGTGCCGTATTAATTATGCCGTCTTCCATCAGGCGAATGATGCGACTGAAATCGGACGGCATCGCGTTCCGTGATGCTTTCAGCGTCATTTCCGGTCGATGCAATGTCGTGTGTGCAAATGTAATTTCTTCCGTCGTGATGCCCACGTAAACCAGCGACCCGGTATGCGCGACATACTTCATGGCTGAGGCCATCGAATGCTTGTTGCCGGTCGCATCCGTGACGACAGGATACATGTCTCCGTTCGTGATGGCCTGCATCTGTTCGAGCTCGCTGCCATCTCCCTTGAACTGAATGGTGTGCCGGATTCCATAATTCGTTCGGCAGAATTCCAGCCGTGACGGCACCATATCCATAACCGTGACGGTGGCACCGGTGAGCCGTGTGAACTCAAGTGTCGCGAGGCCGATCGGCCCTGCCCCGATGATCAGGACATGCTCGTTCTGCTGTGCTGCTCCACGATCAGTCGCGTGACAGCCGATCGCCAGCGTTTCAACCAACGCCAGTTGTTCGTAAGACAGCTGCATTGAAGCATGCAGCTTGTCGGCCCGAATCAGAAAGCGTTCGCAGAGTCCACCGTCGATCATCACGCCGATGACATTCAATGTGCAGCAGCAGTTTCCCTGGCCCCGCCGACACGCAAAACACTTTCCGCAGTTCATGTAGGGTTCCACGCTGCAACGGTCACCCGGTGAGACGTTCATTACGCCGTCACCGACCGCCAGTACTTCGACTCCCAGTTCATGCCCCGGAATCCGCGGATAGCGAAAGAACGGAAATTTGCCGAGCCAGCCGCTGAGATCCGTGCCGCAGACTCCCATGCGATGCGTCCGCACCAAAACCTGGCCCGGCCCCGGCTGGCCCGGATCGGCGACATCGACGTATTGAAAGTTCTTTGGTTCTTCGAGTCGAATGGCTTTCATGAAACTTGTGCTTGCGATAGTTTGAGTGAAGGGATGTGCAACAGAATGCGCTCAGTTGTGGCGGTCCGTCCAGTCGCCAACAGCCGGACCGGTCGTTGGATTGTGATACTCGCCCGCGCCTGCAACATCCCTTCCGGATCGCCGCACAGGCGAATCATCAGCCGCAACAATCATATGGCCATCGGGACCGAATCCGCTAGCTGCGACCGAGACCACTGTAAACCTGGTCTTCTGTGATGATCTTGTCCATAAAAATATCGTGATCGGCCATCGGAATCTCGTCGAATAACTGACATTCGAAGGCCAATGCAATCAGCGGCGTGTTACAGCGAGCATGCTGCAGGAGCTTGTCGTAGTAGCCTTTTCCATGCCCCATGCGGGCTCCGCGACGATCGAAGCCGACGCCCGGAACCATGATCAGATCCAACGATTCGACGTTGACCTGTTTTTCTGCCAGGGCACGCAGTTCCACCCGTGGTTCGAGGATCTTGTACATGCCGATTTCGAGCTCGTCCATGGAGCCCAGTCGGAACAATTCCAGTTCGCCATCCGAATTGCACCAGGGTACGACGATTGCTTTTCCGGACTGCAGCGCGTGTTCCAGATCATGCCGAGTTCGTACTTCACTGCGGACGTCGATGTAGAACATGACCGTTTCAGCGAGTGCGTATTCCGGTAGCGCCATGAACGCACCGACAATGCGACGACTGAGTTCGTCCTTGTTGTCCTGAGCGTTTCGATTGCCGTGCGCCTGTTTGCGGATGGCGTCTTTGCGTTCGCGAATGGCAGTTTCCAAGGTCATGCTGTTTGTCCGGTAGGAGCCAGATTCGAAATGTTGTCGCGGGAAAATTCAGGTTTTACCGTGCCAAAGCACTTCAATCAACCGGCAACCGAGAACCTTTGCCAAGGTTTCCAAACGTGGCGTCTGTGAGTTGTGTTCGCTCCGGATTTGCCAATTTGCGAATTTGCGAATTAGTAGGGTGTGACAAGCGGCAGCGCAGGCACACCATGTCTTTGGATCGGTGTGCCTGCGCTTTGCTTGTCACACCCTACGAGTTTCAGATCATCAATGATGAACCAGCCGTGGTGTATTCTACGGATGGGCCGTTTGTTCACCAAGGAACAGGTAGTTCCGAATTGCGCGAGCCAGCCAGGGGCGTCGGAAGTAATTTGGCCAGTAATGGCCCTTTCCGATTTCTTCGGTCAAATCCAGATCATGGATCTTGTTGCCGCACGGTCCCAACTTTTTCCTGTCACTCCTTGTCAGACCTGTGAAACCGAGTGCACCAGAGGAAAACGGGTGTCGCAGCGGGTAGATGAGCAATGCGGGATCGCAAGAATTCTTCAGGTTCAGAACGCACTCGACAGGACGCAGAGCCTGACCGTAGCGTTGACCCGGATTGAGCCATTTGTGATCCATCGCCGAAGCCGCGAACACCGCACGCAGTCGGTGCTGAGGATACGGACCCGTTGCCAGCAGATAGCCATTAACGGAGCCACCGCCCAGCAAATGGAACGAGGACGCGACCACGCGCGTCCCGTGGCTGTGGCCGATCAGGCAGATCGGGCATTCCGATGGAATCTGCTGCACCAGACTTGCCAGATAGAACCCATTTCGCTCCGCTCGACGGCCAAGTCGATTGACGTCCAACTGAACGATCGGGGAAAAAACAGGTCGGTCACTCGGCCACGAAAAACAGATCATCTGAATTGGCTGATTCGGACTCGCATGGCCAAGCCACTTCCAGGTTTCCTGCGATTCCGTCAGTACATCCTCCCAGCTCACAAAACTGCCGTGCGACAAAATGCAGACCGGCACACCGGGCTGGAGTGACTGCGTTAACTCCTGCATATTCGACTGACGAAAACCAACACAATGTTCGAACCGTGTCACGCTGGGACAGAATACGGGGGCTGATTCATCAAAGTCCTGCGGTGATGACTGCGAGCCGACAATCCAGTACCCCATCGTTATCAGGGCTGGTTGCGGTGACGACACGACATCAACAACCGGTTCGACCGGATCAATAACTCGTTCGACGGGTCCAGGCAGGGGAAGCGGCGGCAAAGGCGGCGGTACGATTTCCTGTGAGTGCGCGGCCATGTCGGAACACAGCATCAGCATCGAGTACGCGAGCAGGTTCGCACGTAAAGATCGACGGAGCGATTGAATCACGAAAGCGACCCTGACTTCAGCGGTAATCGTTAAAAGTGGTCTCTTCCGTGAATCGCGGCTGACCAATCGTCAGAATTGCGCAACTTCGCAGCGCCGCCGCAGAGCCCGTCAGATCAATCAACCTGCATCCAGTTGATGGCAACGTATCTCTCACCCGAGTTTCGGATGTTAAGACCTCAGGCTCTGAGGCAATCCATCGCCTTTCCGAAAGTCATGCAGGTTGTCTCGCTCAGTGGTGAAAAAACTCAGACTCTGCCGATTGTGCGGAGTCGTTCGGCGAGGTACTCCCGAGATCGATTGATCTCGCTGGTGACCTCTTCGGCGGTTTCGAGGATTGGTATCCCGCGCGGAACCGGATGCATGAAGATCTCCGTCCAGCCCTGATACTGAATGTCGCGCAGCGCTTTCAGCAGCGGAGCAAAATCGAGCGGACCGCGTCCGGGAAGTTGCAGCAGTTCTTCCTCTTTAGGCAACCTGGTCATACAGCCGTTGCCATACTGCCATGCGTAGAACATGGCAATGCTGTCACCCAGATCGCGGATTAAGGTGGCCAGTTGTTCGGCATCCTGCGGCAGATGGTACGGTGCCAGGCCGATTTTCAGATGTTTTGACGGAGACAGGTCACGCAGGTATCTCAATGAATCTGCCGATTCAAACAGATTGTTCGCATGGTTTTCGATCGCGACAGTGACATTGTTTTCTTCCGCCGCGGCCAGATGAGGTTTCAGGCGTTCCACAAATTCGCGAACGGTCGACTTCAATTCGACGCCCGCCAGGCCCTTCGGCCCTTCACCGCCCGTGACGATCAACTCACATCCAAAACGCTTCGCGAGCTGAAATTCTTCCGTCAGCCCGAATGGGCCGAGGGCATACTGCGTGATACAACCCAGTTTCACGTTGTGCTTCTGCAACAATTCCGCGAATCGTGTTTCACCGAGATCCGTCAGTTGTTCACGCTGATTGCCGTGCTTCTTTGGCCAGAGATCCAGATTCGTCGCACCGCACTTTGTAACCTCGGGAAGTATTTCTCCGATATACATGTAGCCATACATGCACGACGCCAACATGTAGTTGAGTGCAAATTCCTCTCCGACCGCCGCTTGCGACTGACCCAGCGGAACGGCCCGGGCAGCGCTCGTTGCCATCAAGGCTCCGCAACCAGCGGTTGTGGCTTTCAGAAGCTCACGGCGAGTCACGCGGTCATTGTCGTTTGCGGGTCGCATCGATAGAGGTTCCTGAATCTGTATGATCCGGTGAGTAGGCCAGTGTTCAGTCACTCGTGTATTGATGTGTGCCACTGGCTCTGCCAGTGCTTTTTGCAAATGGGGCGCACTGGCGGAGCCAGTGGCACACAATCCATAAATAAATGCGAGACAGATCACCAGGAAAATAGATTACTCATCCGTCAGGCCGCTTCCCAGATACGCTGCGATCACACGTTCGTCGTTCTGCACTTCGCTGGGTGTTCCTCGACAGATGGTGATGCCATGATCGAGCACAAGAATATTTTCGCAGATCTCCATCACCAGTGGCATATCGTGTTCAATCAGCAGTACGGCGACTTGAAAGCGATCACGGATCTGTTGAATGGACTGAGCGAGCAGCTTTTTTTCCTGTGGGTTCAGTCCGGCAGCGGGCTCGTCGAGCAAAAGCACCTGCGGATTTGTGGCAAGGGCGCGGACAATTTCGAGCTTTCGCTGATGGCCGTAACTGAGATTGCTCGCCAGTTCGTGGGCGCGGTCCTGAAGTTCAAAGATCTCCAGCAGATTGAACGCTTGGTCCTGCAGTAATTGTTCCTCACGACGATACCCGCGTGTGCGGAGCAACGTGGAGAAAAGTCCGTGCCGATTATGCAACTGACCGGCCAGTCGCACATTATCAAGGACGCTCAGATCCGGAAACAGGCGAATGTTCTGAAAAGTGCGGGCAATCCCTGCAGAGGTGATCTCGTGCGGCTGGCGATTGAACAGCCTCCGCGAAGCAAGATGAATCTCGCCACGATCGGGTTTGTACACCCCCGTCAACAGATTGAAAATGGTCGTCTTGCCAGCCCCGTTTGGACCGATCAGTCCGAACAATCCAGCTGCTGGAAGCTGCAAGGAGAAATCCTGCACCGCCTTGAGGCCGCCAAATGAAATTCCGATCGCGTTGATATCCAGTAACGCATCAGTGCCGGTTGCCGTCTTCTTTTCTGCGGTCGGGGTGGCAGAAGGC
>CAMAVB010000122.1 GCA_945861465.1 Candidatus Kuenenia stuttgartensis | reverse complement strand
GGAAGCAGTTCAATCCGAGCGAGCGTCGGGGCTCCATCGGGGTCAACCTTCATTCCTTCCGCAATCCATTCACGCAGCACGCGATGCGCGGGATCGCCATGTTGCAGGCGTCGGCCACCGCCATGAGCGACTTCCATCAGCGGTTTTCGCAACAACAGGCTTTCGTCCGGATTGAGCACGTTGGAACGACGATTGAAGTACTCGCCGCGCAGCGTGACCAGATCTACGGTCGAATCGTAGCCCCGGAGCGACAGGCGGAACCCTCCCTTTCCAGAAGGCGATCCGTGACACGCACCCATGTTGCAGCCGGACTTGGTGAGCGATGCCAGAATTTCGCTCTGGAAAGAAACAGGTGATGGTGTTTCGAAATTGGCGACGGTGACCTTTGCGCTGGAGGTTTGACCTCCGCGCATGGCATGAATCGTTGTCGTGCCGTTCCCTTTTGCATGTACAATTCCGTTTTCAATGACTGCGACGGCGGCATCGTCTGTCTTGTATTCCGCAATATGCGTGGCATCGTGAATCGTGGTCGCTGCGGCGTTGGCCGTGACGATCAGTTGCTGTAGTCCGCGCGGCCCGTTGAGGGTGATCTCCGCAGGCTGCACCTCCAGCGATGTTGTGGGCAAGTCCGCCGCGAGCACAGCAGATGAAACACCAACGACAGCAGTCAGCATCAGACAGATGGTACGAAACATGGCAAGACCTCGGAGGGATGGTTTTCAGTTTTCAGTTTTTAGTGAATCACAAGTCACAAAGGCCCGGCGTGGGAACCATCACAATGTAACACTCAACTCACATCAAACTGCCTTTTCTGAAAACCGAAAACTGAAAACTGAAAACACACTTACGGAACTTTCACTTCGACAACAATGGGTGGCACAGGATGAACGGGTTCGACATTATCCTTCTTGGCTTTGCCCTGAAGGAAGATACTAAATTGCCCTATAGCGGCGTCAGCTGCTGCAGTGATTGTGACGGCCAGTTCTCCGGCCGCCATTGATCCGGCGGTTACGGTGATGCCTGGCGGCAGTTGATCGGCGGGTGTGGCCAGTGCGATCTCAATTGGCATCGTCCAGTCGGCTGCACGAGTTGATCGTATCATCACCGTGGCAGTGGCTCCCGGAGCGACGGTCATTGTGGCGGGATCAGCAGTGAATGAAAACTGAGCGGCCGGCTGCACGGCAGTGAAAAGGTCTGTTCGCAGACGAACGCTCCGAAAAACCTCGCTGTCCTGTTTCTTGGGTGGCGGGGGCACCAGCTGCAATTCTGCAGGCGGAATCATCGCACCGTCCGGAGCAGTAATCCTGAAACTCACCGGAGCCCAGTCCGCATCCGAACTTGTCGCGGCAGGATCGGTCGCCGTCAGCACGACCGGAGCTGTGCTTTGCTTCGCACCCAGCCAGAACGGAGCCATCTGAATCGCTGCGGGCAACCCGACGGCTTCCACACGTAGCGGACCGTCATAATGAATCCGCCGCACGGTCAGCGGCATGGCCGCGCTGCCGCCGCGCGGGATGTTGATGTGATCCACGGGAGCGGTGACACGCACGGACTTCCGACCCTGGTATACGTCCAGTGCATACGTCCATGCCGGCCCGCCACGTCCGGCGATCTCCGAAACTTTAAGAAAGAACTCACCCGCTGCCGGCAATTGGGCGGCAAGTTCAGCATCGCGGAGCCCGGCATCATCGTTTTCCACGATCTTGCCACCTTCGGCATTGTACAATTCCAGCATCACGTCGGTCGGACAGCCGATTTCGCGCGTGCGTGTTGTCACCAGCAGCGGCGTTGCCTCGGTTGCGGTCAGCTTAAACCAATCCGAATCGCCGACCTTCTGCAACGCGCCTGTCAGCACTTGGGTCTCTGCCGCAGTGACTGTCGCTTCCGCACGGTCATTATTCGGTTCTGTCTCAGCCTGTGTCGGTTGATTCGTCAGCACCACGGAACTCAATGCGCTGCCTTCTGATTCCGCAGTTCGGAACACGACAGGGATCAACGAACCGGTTGTTTCTGGAGCCGTTTGCGGAGTTGCCTCGCCAAGAACTTCTCCATTCGCTCCGAAGATAGACACATTGTGTCCGACCTGAGTAATTCGAGGCGACACAGAAGTCACCATGGGCAGCCTGCCGAATCGCAGATGAAAGAAGTGGCGCGCTCCGCCGGAATAACGCACATCGCGGATCTCGACACGATACTCGCCATCGGTCGCGGCGGTGAACTGCAGTTGCACGTCCCCCTCGGCACCCGGTTGGTCGTCCCGATAAGCGACTTCATGTCCATCGGGGCCGATCACACGAATGACAGGATCCAGATCAGATCCCAAACGACGCGCGAAGGCTTCAATACTCACAATTTGGCCCGCGGTCATTGCGACACGGAAAAACTTTGAAATCACGGGATTGATCTGGCCGCCAACACAGCATGGAAGTGTGATCAACTGCCCGGATTTGCGATCGTCGCTTTCAGCGGTGATGGCGACGGACGGAAGATCATCGACCACGACAAATGCAGCTTCGGAACAGCCGTGACTGGTCACCATGCGGACCGGGTAAATCCCCGGAACGACGTCTGCGGCAATTGCACCCTCCATTGTGACAGGCTGATCTTTTGTCAAATCCTGCCCGTCTTTCGGCCGCAGAACTCCGGCGGGTGTCCAGAGACTCATGGCCCCCGTCAACTGTTTGCCGACGACGACAACTGAAGCATTTTGACCAGGACGCAGGTTACTGGCATCAACACGATCAATGACGGGATCCTGCGCGATGGCAATCTGAGGGGCAGTCAGTGCAGCCGTCAGCACACCCAGAGCCACAACAGAGACTCGGCGAAAACAATCAGTTTGCTGGTAAGAAACAGCCATAGGGGAAGGTTTTCTGAAGAACACATGGCTGGGAAGGCGCGTAGGGAGGGATGAGCAGTGTAAACGGGCGGATGAGTGTCGTCAAAGCGCAATGCCATGTTTTGCATGTCTGGCCATAATCTCGCATCAGGAAGTTGGGCGGCGACGTTTTTTGGTTCAACGACGAATGAAGTGCGCAGAAAGAGGAACGGTGTTTCAACCGCGAATGGACGCGAATACACGCGAATCGCCGCCGTGATAAAGTGTGGGTTCATTTCGAATGGCACTTAAACTGGCGCGGGTTCCGAAGTCCTGGCACGAGAACAACGTATTTTGCTGTTTTTTGACCTTATTCGCGTCCATTCGCGTCCATTCGCGTCCATTCGCGGTTCAGATCTGAATTCCATCGACGCTTTTAAAGTTGTTGACTTCGTGATCCGTCCACAGTTTGTCTTCACCGAATGATTTCCTGGATTCTGTGCGGCCACTTCTAGTTGTCGATGAACCCGTTTTTTGACGTTATACTCTTAGCCCTGTAAATCACTCCCGCGTCTTCGGAGATTTCATCATGTTCCTTCGGCAACTGTTCACGACCGGAATCGTACTGTCCGCCATCGTCTGCGTGACACCTGTCGCCAACGCCACGCTGCCACCCGAAGTGCGCAAAGAGTTGTCTGAACTGATGAAGGAACTCAAGGATGTGAACAGCCTTGTCAAGAAGAAAGAAGTGGATCAGGCGAAGGAGATCATCAAGAAGGTCGAAGATCGGATCACAGAACTCGCCATCCCGGAAGACGAAAAAGACCGCGCGTACTCAACATTCAAGGGCCAACTGGAAAAAACAAAGAATCTGATTCCCGTAAGCTTCGAACATGAAGTCGCACCGATTCTCAAAGACAACTGCCTGCGCTGCCACGGAGCAGAAAACCCCCGCGCGAATCTGCGAATGGACACGTTCAACGGGATCGTCAAAGGCGGACAGAATGGCGTTCCTGTCTCACCGGGGTTGCCAGCGAACAGCACGCTTGTGCTGCGGATGGCATCCCCGGATGATCAGCTGCGAATGCCCAAGGACGGTGCGAAACTGGCGGACGCGGATATTAAGATCGTCGCGCGATGGATCGAACAGAAAGCCAAATATGACGGCAATGATCGAAATGCACCGATTGGCGAATCGACCGAGGAAAAGAAAGAGCCTCCGAAACCCGTCAATGTGGTCATGGCCGATGGATCCGAGACTGTGTCGTTCAAGGACGATATTGCTCCCTGGCTGGTCAACATCTGCGTGGGATGCCACTCGGGCGACACGCCGCGTGGCAAGTTCGGGTTTACGACGTTTGAGCAATTGCTGCAAGGCGGTCCAACCGGCAGCACGATCGTGCCTGGCAAGCCGGACGAAAGCTACATCGTCGATCTGGTTCTGCGTCAGGAACCGCTGAAAATGCCACAGGGACAGGCGCAGTTGAAAAGGTCGCAGGCCGTGGCGCTCGAAACCTGGATCAGGGAAGGCGCACACTTTGACGGCAAAGATGCCAAAGCTCCGCTGCGAGACATCGTTCCAACGGCAGCCCAACTGGCAGCGGCGGAACTTGCAGCAATGACTGATGAAGAATTCGCCGCGCGACGCATCGCCGAAACTACAGCATTGTGGAAACGCATCTCGCCGAGAACGGAGGGTACAACCGCAACAACCACAAACTTCTACTTCTATGGCACCGTGTCTAACGAGCGCCTGAAGCAGTTGAGCGAAGTAGCGGAGACACATCTTGCGGAACTTACAGAGCGTTTTTCTTTGCCTGCTGGTGAGCAGCCATTTCGCGGACGGCTGGCAGTTTTCGTGACGAAGGATCGCTTTGACTATGAAGAATTCAATACGATACTGATGAACCGCCGAACGCCGAAAACCGTGTCGGGCCATTCAACTGTCAGCGCCAACTTTGAAACGGCGTATGTCGCAATGCACGATGTCGGTGATACAGAATCCGCCAGTGCGCTGACGACTGAACAACTGATGAATTCGCTGCTGAGTCAGTCGTACCTGACGCGTGACGGTGCCAATCTCCCTGACTGGCTCAAACAGGGCTTCGGCATGATGGAGTCAGGACTGACGTCGGACTCGGACTATCTCAAAGCGATCCCCGGTCGGGCGGGCAAAGCGGTGTCAACGATTACGGAACCCGGCAAGTTGTTTGACGACGGCACACTCGCACCGGAAGAAGTTGGCGAAGTCGGATACCAGTTGGTCAAGTTCCTGCAGAGTCGGGGTGGCCCTGCCCGCTTCAAGGAACTGGTCGGTGAACTCAGGAAAAACCCGAATGCGGCACGCGCCGTGGAGCAGGTCTACGGTAACTCCGCGGCTCAACTGGGGCAATTGTTTCTTCAGAGCGGCGGGAAGTAGGCACTGAGACAGAAACAAGTGGGGCACGATTCCATCGTGCCGGGCACGTTCAAAACGTGCCCCACGTCCGGAAAGGCGACAATTCCATCGTGCCGGGCACGTTCAAAACGTGCCCCACGTCCGGAAAGGCCACAGTTATTTCTGCGCCGGTGCCAGGATTGTTCTCCAGGTTCGACTCAGTTCCTTCGCCAGTCAATCGAACTTTACCTGGAATCCTGAGATCATCATGCCGGCATCGACGGTGAGAGTCTGACCGGTGACAAGACGGCTGCCCATGATCAGGCTCACGATGGCGTCTGCGATGTCTTCCGGCTGACAGACTCGCCCAAGAGGCAATGTCTTTTCGTATGCTTGTTTGATGCTGTCAAACTTAGATCCCAGCCCGCCCTGTGTCCAGCGTCCGTCGATGAAGCCAGGCGCGATTCCGTTCACGCGGATCTGAGGTGCCAGTGTGCGGGCGAGCGAAACTGTCAAATTATCCAGTGCCGCTTTTGTGCAGCAATACGGGATCGAACTGCCCTGCCCCAGTTGTGCGGCCACGCTGGAGACATTGATGATCACGCCGCCGCCTGCCGTCAGCATCGCCTGTCGCACAGCCCGTGCGCAATGGAAGGCTCCGACGACGTTGACTTTGTAAAGCCGTTCCCATGACTCATCGGAAACTGCGTCCAGATCGTGGAATGGAATAAAATCAGTCGTGCCGGCACAGTTGACCAGTACGTCCACGCGGCCCAGCGACTCGATCGTAAACGCGACCATCGTCCGACAAGCAGCGTCATCTGCTACGTTGGCCTGAAAAGGCAGCGCCCTGACACCCAATTTTTCGATTTCTGCAACCGTCGCGAGCGCCTCGTCACGCGAACGGGAATAGTTGACGATCACGTTATAGCCCAGGCGTGCCATCGCCAGTGAGGTGGCCCGCCCGACTCCGGTGCCTCCACCCGTGACGATGATGACTTTGTTGAGCGCTTGCATTGCGTGATTTCATATGAAGGGGCTGGTTGATTCTGCGAGTCATGACGCAGCGAGGATAGCTAATGCTCTGTCACGCATTCATTGATGGGTTGTGTGCCACTGGCTTTGCCAGTGCGCCCCATCTGCAGGAAGCACTGGCAGAGCCAGTGGCACACATTAATACACGACTGAAAGGTCACTAATGGCGGGCTCACCTGTACATGCCGTGAACAACCGGTGCCGTCTACTCCAATGGCGTGGACTTAAGGCGAGCGGGGGATGTCAATCCCCTGATTTGTCGCGGATGATCCGGAAATCAGGGCACTTACGTACCCCGCTCGCCTTTGGAATTCCTTAAGTCCACGCCATTGGCCGTCTACTCGGTGGGGAGCGCAGTCTCTGCCTGCGAATTCTTCTCGCCTTGCTCCTGCAGTTCCTGTTGCAAAAACGTGTACGCTTTGTCCAGAGCCTCTGGATTCATCGCGGCCAGCATGTGCCCTGCCCCTTCGATCCTGTGCATCTCAGTTTTCACGCCATTTGCCTTAAGAGCATCGTGGCAGGACATGCTCCATGCGATCGGCACAAGTTCATCAGCTGTGCCATTGAAGAAAAAAACCGGTGGGTCATCCTTATCGACGAATGCAGTCGCCGAGGCATCGTGAAACTTGTCTGGTGCCGTCGTCAGATCTCCGCCCATCCAGTACCTCGCCCACTTGCCATTATCTGCGGCTGTACGAAAATCCGTCGGAGCACCACCGGCCGCGACGCACTGAATTCGCGTATCGACCTGGCCGTTCTTTTCATTCGGCGCTTCGCCTGTTGTGGCGAGCAGGCACACAAGGTGGCCACCTGCGGAGTAGCCGATGGCTCCCAGTTTTTCCGGATTGACTTTGTACTCTGCCGCATTTGCACGAATCCACTTGACCGCTTCACGGCAATCTTCGATCTGTGCCGGAAACTTGTCGTTCGGAGCAAGTCGATAGTCGATCGCAAAACAGGCAAAGCCACGTTTGGCAAGTGCAGTGGCATAGCCACGAAGTTGCCTGCGATCCCCGGAACGCCACGCTCCACCATGAACCACCAGCACCGCCGGATGAATGCCGTCTTTGTTCGGAACCCACGCATCCAGCAGCAACTCACGGTCTGCGACCTTTGAGTACACAATCTTCTCACGAACCTCAAACTCCGCCTCAACGGAGTCCGAAGTGATCGGTGCGAAACAAACGGCAAGGAGAACGGGCATCAGCATCATGGCAACATCCGAGGGAAAATTGACAATTCAAGCGGCAGCATCTTAACGGGAACAGCCTGACGACGACAAGCGAATCGGGATTACAACCTGAACGGTCTGTCGAGCGGCGGGATGAGTTCCAGAGCGATGGTGAGTTCAATCGCGCGGGTCTTGCCCGGGATGCGGCGGATGTAGCCTTTTTCGTCGAGACGCTTCAGCATGGAATTCACTGAGGGTGCGGTCAGATTGAAGAATCGTTGCAACGCCGCATGAGTCGGTGCCACGCCTCGATGGTTGGACTTTATGTATTCGTGGATATAGGCGAGGAATTGTCCCTGCTGTCTAGTTGGACCACCGGCAGTTGGTGTGTCGTCTTTGGACTTTACTTGATTCAGACTTCGGAGAGCGTCGGTGAGACCTTCAGCAGCCAATTCCATAGCGGTCCAGACCTCGATTGGAGTTTCTGCGAGGAAGGTTTCATGATCCTCCAGCATTTTGTGAAGCTCTCGTGCGGCGGCATCGACAGATTTCCGAGTGTCACGAATGACGTTGTGCAGGAAGCGATTATCCTGAGCTGGGTCTGGCTGATGGGAATACGATTCTGCCATTTCTTCGGAGTCATCCTGTCTGAGTCGTTCGGATCCGAGCCACAATGTAGCCGTCTCGCTCCGTCGAGAATAGCCTGGGCCAAAGCGATTATACCTTACGCGGTTGGCATTGACTCGTGTAACCGCGTGCCCAGCGGGCCGCGATTGTTCAATTTGAGATTTCGAATTTGAAATTTGAAATACAAAGCGAGGGGCGTTGCCCAGGCGATTAAACGAATGTGCCATCCTCAACCGTTTGCAGTATAGAGTCGGCCCAGGAATCATGGCCCAACCACCATCAGGTTCAGGGCCACCGGCCCGGTCGTTCGGATTTCGCATATTGGAATTCACACGAACGGTTGGGCCGTTGCAGCATCCATTCTCGCGGATCATCGTGAGAACTTTCGCCAAACAAATACGACAATGCCAACCGCAAGTCCCACGTCAATGGTGCCAAGCATGTATGTCAGCAGCTTGAGAAGACCATCGGAAATTGCGGATTCTGCTTTTGCAGACGCAACAAGTGACTCCTGAACAATCACAAGATGCTGAGTCGTCTTTGCCAGAATGACTTCGCGTTGCTCCCGGGAAGCCGTATTGCTCAACAAGACCGGCAAGTAGTCCCGCGCGATCCACAATAACGACAGAGACGACGGATCATCTGATACAGCACCTGCTTCGAGAACAGGTGTGACTGACTGAACAAACATCAGCGATTCCGCTCGAAACGACCTCTCATCCGGCTCTGGCTGCGAATTAACGCTTTCATTCTTAAGTTGCTCACGAATTGAAACAAACCTCGCAAAAATCGTTGCATGCGAAGTGGTGCCTCGACGGGCCACGAGCCAAACTGTTGTGACCATAATGAGACTGACAATCACAAGCATTGTTTTCAGCCAATGCCTGCGCCGGGGAACAAACTCCGCTCCAACTGAAGCGACGGCGTCCCGGACGGCGACCGCCTTGGCCGCTCGAATTTCGGAAAGTTCGGTCTCCTTCGAATCCTCTGATACATCTCTCTCCCTGCGAATTCGTGCTTGTTCCATCTTCCGCAGTCGCAGCAGCCACGTCGGCACTTCTTCGTCATCAGAAACGGTGGCTGCACTTAATAACATCTCATTGAGATCCAGCGTCGATGATTCACCCACATCAGGGGTCGCAGGCGAATTCGAGTTCCCAACCGCTTCAAGACTGCGTTGTTCTTCCTCGAAATCGCGAAGTGCCTGCAGGCGATCAGCCATATAAAAGAGCCCAATCACCTCCGCCGCAGACTGCCAAACTGATTCGTGAGATTCCCGGACGACGTCATTGGCAGTCACTTCGCCGCACCGCACCAACTCCACCAGTTCTGCGAACGGAATCGGACCGCGAACCGCTTCACGTTGTCTGAGGAAAAAGCTGGCCATATTGAATGCCAATCAATTGCGACTCTGGATTTGAGAGAGACGCCGTTTCCTGAATCGTATTGCCACGCCGAGCATTGCAACAGCGACAAGCAGCGATACATGAAACCATGATCGCGGCAGCCTGCTGTCGTCGCCAAGAACCACCTGCGTTATCTCGTCGGACGAAAGCACATGCCGAGTGCCATCCGCCTCCTGGTGATACCATTCCTGTGTTCTTAGATCCTGAACCACTGGACAAGGAATAAACTGGTCCTGTCCGTCGAACGCTGGTGAACTTTGCCATTGAGCACTGCGAACCGTGACGAACCGAAACAATTGATCATTCCCTGGAAAGTAGCGATCGGAAACGGACGTCGCGGCTGCCGGAAATGCCACACAATCCCACCCGTTCAGCACGGCACCGTCATCGCGAATTCTGTCGTAATGCAGATCGATCAGTTCTCGGGTGACTCGATCCTGCTCAAAGCCAACCCGCACTGGCAGGAATTCGGATGCTGAATCCGCGCAAACGTGTGTTCGTATTGTTTTTCCCGCAGTTGAACTGTCTTGCTCAATACGGATCTGTGTTGCCCCTCGTTCATCAATCCCAAACGTGTCCAACTCCTCGCTCCAATACAGCAACGCATCCGGCCGTACGGCAATGACTGGTGCTAACCAGTAAAGATCATCAAGGCAGCCAATTCTCGGACCTCTATATGCCCCATTGCGAAACCCTGTCGTCGTGGCAGGATCGCCGGGAGGAAAGAGGACGGCTCGATGCCCACTTCCGTTCTTCAGGATCAAACGATCCTCACGGCCATTTGAACTTCCACGAATATCGAGCTGCATCGTCGTCGATACCGCCGTCTGTGCTTCCTGAAAATGCGTTTGCAGAATCTTCAGAAACTCAGTGTATGTCGCATCACCTGAAAGGCCTGTCACTCGCAGCAGGTCCGCTCTCTGATGTTTCCAGGGGCCGCGGTAGTGAAACTCGTCAGCTGTGAGATTGACGGTTGACTTTCGTCCAGAGTTCAGGACGCTGGTTGAACAGTCTGCCTGGAATGCCGAGTGGGCATGCAAACCAACGATGCTCGGTTCCCATGAGCAAGTACAGGCATTTTGCCTCCGCGCCCACGAGTCCCACGCCTTACGCAGCTTTGGCAGCAACTGCTCGCTGCTGTTAACGGGCTTCGCAGGACTTCCGGAGCAGCGAACAACGGAGGCATCTGCCTGTGGAAGACCTCGGCCAACTGCGTTCTGGGTTGCTTCGTCGCGTAGCCCCCGCAGATTTCGAATTTCGACAGTGGCCGTCTCAGCGCCGATGGCTTCGAAGTGAACTTCTCCGCTGATCGGTCCGATGGCGGCAGAGCCAGATGTCGCCGTTGAATGCGTCACCGTTGCTGGCAGCGTCACGTTTTCAAACAGAGGCCAACCATTAAGCTCTGCACTAACGCCTTCCGGCCCCGAATGAACCCGCAGGTCGTTCCACGTACTTTTTAGAAAGCTGCACTCCGCAGGAAGCCACGAATCCTGGAGATTCTGCCGTTCTGGGGCTGCAGAAATGCCTCCACGCCGCATTCGATCCATGGAGACCGTGATCTGCACCCGCTGGAAACTCCCATTGCCTTTCAGCGGCAGCGAGACATTCAGTCCCGCAACTTCCCCCATCGATCGCAACTCGCAGTGGAAAGTGGACAGACCGCCTCCGTAGTCGTCATCCTCTCGAAAAACGGGACTGTAGATAACTTCTCGGTTCGAGCGATTCTGTTTCATGAGCCAGTGGTGAAGTGCGGCATTCCGGTAAGCAAAACTCCAGGCATCGTGAGCGTCCATCCGCCCTTTGTTGTCGGTTTCCAGTTCTGTGTGACGCGGACTTCTCCCCAACTCGATCAGCCTCTGATGTGTCGATCGATTTGATTTCACTACATGCTCACCGTCGTCAGCTACTGAGAATGTCCACACCGGAATCCCAGTTTCTGCAATCTTTTGCACATCAGCATCTGAGACAACAGACGAAGAAATCGGCACTATCGCCGCGAATCTGTCAGGATGTGCTGCCGCGATCGCCCAGACACCGCTGCCGCCTGACGACAAGCCGGATAAGAAACAACGATCGGCATCCGTTTCAAAGCAGTCGGCAGTCTGCGTCATAATCGCCAGCGCCCGCCGAGTTGCGTTGCTGGATGCGGCCCATGAGTCATTCTCTGGACACTGAGGCCATACGACGAAGTACGGAAAACTTCCGCGCCGTTCCCAGATCGCGGGAGCAATGCCGTCAATCAATGGAGCCAACCCGTCATCACCGTTCTTGCCCCGGCCGTTCAGATACAACATCAAGGGCAACTTCTGGCCCGGCTTCCAACTGTAGGGAACAAAGACGACATAGCGACAACGTTCCCCATTCGCGTCCTGAAATTCACACTCGACGAAGCCTCGCTGAAATGAACGCTGGTACGATTGCGTCACCCATTGCCGAATATCCCACAGCAACGTCGTCTGCCAGGCGATCAGTGCCAAGTTGACAGCAATCACCAGAATGACCCATCGAGCACGAAATCGACGAGCACCCGGTTTCACCGAATGCTTGCCTGTGGAAGGATTCTTCGCACCGTCAGAAAGGGGCATTGAACGATTCTGCCGGCATGCGATGATGCAAATAGTACCAAATATCAGGATTCACCTGATCGGTGACAAATCGAGCCGATCCGTCTGCCGTGAGCACATGGACTCCGCCTGGATGCACACTGCGAGCGGTCGCCTGAGCATTGATTTCTGGATTTGAAGGACGCTCTGGATGACATGGCATTCGCAACTGCTGCAACCCATCGCGACCGAGCGTATTCCGTAGCTCGCGGCAACCCACGATGTCATCGGAGTCCGGATCCTGATTGTTGGGCCCCGCCCCATCTTCCACTCGATGAATCAGACCGTGACGTGCCGTTGTACTCGATCCGATATACCCTAACGCCCAGGTGCCTCGTGGATCGACAGGACTGATTCCGGCACGTATTTCGTCTGCAAAGACAAAGTTTGATGTGCCAGCCTTGAAATCGACGATGGAAAACGACTTATTCACGCCTGCGGCCCCGGAACCCCAGACAGTACCATTTGCATTCGCAAGGTCAGGTTCATCCACATGAATTCCGTCTTCACAATCCGGCTGCAGTTCATGGATGCAGGCGCGCCCAGGTGTCAGATTCACCGCATAATTGCCGCGAGCGTACTTGTTCGAACTGCCACCCGCCAACTGATCACGAATATACGGATTGGAACTCTGGCTGTACGGATCGGACGGACACTGGTAGACACTGACCGATGTCAATCGAGCCCTCTCATTCGAGAGTGAGGCCACTGGCGAGCTCTGATCAAACGCATTCCACAAAGGTTCCTGATCCATCATGGGCAGCAACATGATCAGCCAGTTGGAGCGAACACGGTCTGGATCATCTGGAGTGGCAACTCCCATCGCCACTCGATCTAGTAGTCCGATCGGTAACCGACCTGCCCCCAGTGGTTCACCACGCGGCCCCCAGACCATCGCAGGGGGAAACACTTTGTGAACGCCATGATAGTTCTGAATTGCAATCCCGATCTGACGAAAGTGACTACGACAGGTCGTGCGGCGAGCCGACTCCCGAGCAGCCTGAATCGCGGGAATCAGAATGGCGATGAGAATTCCGATCACAGCAATCGTCACCAGCACCTCGACAACCGTAAATCCGCGATTGTGAAACCTTGACCTTAAGTGACTCATCGATCGCCCTCATTTCGTGTTGATTCGTTTGCTCTGCCCGTCGGCAGTTCAAAAATCTGGATCGCCGAACCGACAATTGCGATCGGCTTCAACTGCAAGAATTCCGAACAGTCCGGATCTCCCGTTGGATGATGCCGATAGCCGTGCAAATGATTCACACTGATCGCATACAGTCCCGGCGGAAGTTCGTTGATTGGCAGGGATTTATTCATCTTCGATTCAGGATCGAGCTTCATCGGAACCGGCTTGCCGTGCAACCCTAAATCCTCCAGACGCATTCCATAGTCCACACCGAAACACGGCAGATAGAAGGGCTCACTGTGCCCGACTTCCTGTTGGCGTTCATCCTGCCAATGTTTCAGGGCGAGATTTGCCTGTCCCCAATCCACATTGGCATCCAGTAGATGCCAGTGCCCATGATCAGAACCACCAGAAGCTTCATTGAAAAATGCCAAATGATGTGGATGAACGCGAACGCACGCCCACACGTTCCACAACAATGCAAACGCCACCAGCCCCTTCCACCAACGATGCTTCAACAAATGCGGCTGCGCCACGCGGCTGGCCCACACAAACACAAACGGAAACGCGGGCAACAGATAACGGATGTACCTCGAAAACCCCGTTTGAGAACTGACCAATCAATCTGATTCTCCAAGAAACTTGGACTCCCGGACTTGAAAGATATACACTGAGCCGCCGATGATTTGGAAAGGCTCCTTATTGAGAAAGAACCGGTGGAAGTCATCATCAAGGTGCATTCGATGAGCACTGATAGCGTACCACCCTTCTCGAACCAAGCGTGGATTCTGTAAGCGAATATGCAACTGAAGGGTCGTTTCGTATTTATCCAACCCAAGAGGTTGCAGATCGACGATCGGAAGAAGATCAATGCAAATCGGACGAGCGTTATCATGTTGTTCGATCCATGCCTTTAAATAGCCATAGTCATGGCCCCAATCAATGTTGGCGTCCGCAACGATATAATGGCCCCATCGTGAACCGCCAGCCAGTTCGTTAAAAAAAGTCAGGCTGTGAGGAACCGCCGTCAGAGTGCTGAACGCTGACCAGCCCAGACACAACCAAGCGACCGATTTCTGCCATGTCGAAGCAGCGTTGCGAACCGTGCCGGCGATCCAGACATAAAGGAACGGAAAGGCCGGAAGCAAGTACCGCAGATAGCGGCAGATTCCAGTCTGGGAACTGACGAGAACAAAGATCGCGACTCCAAGAATATACGGCATCCATTTCCCTTGTCGCAACACCGCATCCGCCGAGTCACGGCGAAACAGTGCCACCGTCGCGAGCAGAATCAGCAACAAGGTTCCAACAGGTTCCTTAACCATAAACGCAATCGCGTAATAATACCACCATCCACCAAGCTTCCATTCTCCCATGAGGAAGTTACTTGTCCCGCGTTCAAAGTCCAGTTTCTGCAAGTCGATGCCAATTAGCATGTTGGCAGGTAATGGAACGGGAATGCTACCGAGCCAAGACTCTGACGACACGTTTCCGCCCTGTCCACCTTCAAGGAGCGAGTCTTGACCAGCCAAACACCTCGACACAAAAACAAAGTCATCGAGTCGATTCAAAGTTCCTTCGAAACAATACCCGACATTGATGATCAGGATCGCAACGACCGTGATTGCAGCGACGGACCGGCACCGGATCGGCCAAGAGCCCTGGCCGATAATCAAAACCCAGAACAGCCAAAATGGAAACAAGATGAGGCATGTGAATTTAGCGAGGCAGGCGAATCCAAGCGCTGCACCAGCAGCCGAGCCATATTGCGTGTAACCAGATCTAGAATGCTTCCAAAACAGGTAAGACGCTCCTGCACCCAAGGCCGCTGCCGGAACGTCGGACGTGATCGTCGAGCTCCATGTCACAACCGTCGGCGAGAAACACCACAAAGCGGCAGAAAAAAGCCCGGCATTCTCACCCCACAGCTCTTTTCCCCAGAGAAAGCACACAACCATTCCGAGGAGCGAAAAAGGAAGAACACATAAGCGTGCGACCCTAAAGAAGTCCATCACCCTGCCTGGATTCGCCTTCAGAAAATCATTGCCCACCTGCCATTCCGTCCTTGCACCGATGGTGTTTCGAACGTTGCTCCAATTGAACTTTGGATGCATTAACACAATCGGCATAGACGCTGCCAATTTGACCAAGGGCGGATTAACCCGATAAAGGTCAAATCGCCCCTCGGTCCAATGATGAACACCGGCAGCCAGTAACCCCACTTCATCAACATTTGGCGTAGCGTGCCAAGCTGTCCATACCAACTGAACGCTAAGACAGATGCCAATGCATGCAAGCCAACAAAAAGATCTGCGACCGACGAAATAACATTGAAGCCGGGTGAGAATCTCTTGTATCCTTCGCCGAAGTAGCACTGCCACCCTACGGCTTCGCCTCGAATGCACAATTCAGTGAATCAGTTTCAATAGACCCAGCGACTTTGCGGCCGGGTTGCCCGCCGTCATTTCCACCATTGCAACCTAACGTAGGCCGGGCACCAGCTAGCGGAACTGCTGACATGCATACGCAATCGAATTCTTTCGCACAAATGACCTCCACTGTTTCGCCGGTATTGCAGTATTGATTTCCGTAGACTGGATCGCACGATTCTGGTGAGTAAACCTCTCTTGTGACACCACACGTGTCACCACGAGCCTGGCACGACGCACTGGAATTGCATGTCGCATTGAAGGCATTGCAAGCACCAGCCTTTCGGCACCACCCTGTGTCAGATCCAAAGATGGCTCCCGCATCACCCGGTGATGTCGGTCGCGTTTCTGCGTGTATGAGCACTGCCCCCAACGATATTACCCAAATCATTCCCGCAAGAATTGCCACTCGTCGCATGACATCACACTCCAGAAAGAAGGAATCGACTTTCAATAAAACGACAAAACGGCATAGCGGTTTCATTCCAATACATCATACGCTATGGCGTCCGTCGTCGTTTCGTCAACAGATAGGCAACCACACCAATCACGACACTTGCGTTAAACGCGATAAGTTGCCAAGGCCAGCCTTTTTGCTCATGTCGTAATGGTTGTCGGTCTGGGATCTGATATCGATCAGGAAGTGCGACCACCTGCGCATCGATCGGAGCTGCAGACACTGAATCAATCACCGATGGCGACGAGTTCCTGACTGCTGTCGCAGCATTAGCTCTGTGATCAAGCACGCGCGAGTTTGCGCAAATCTGAAGCCTTGAAAGATTGAACGGCAGGCCCGACGCCTTCGGGACAATTTTTTCAACCTGGAGTGTGCAGGAATGGCGACCCTTGTGCTTAGCGAAATCCTCTATTTCCACGGTGATTGAACGTGGAAACACTGCGTCGTCCTTTGCATCATAGGTATATCGATAGACCCAGGTCGGATCTTCGTTCAACACGGCAAGGGAGTATTCAGTCAACCGATTTGAATGGTCAGATGAGAATACGAATCGCTGCACGGTGTCCGAATCAAGTATTTCCACCTCTCGTGGGGTTCCGCCGGAGTTTCCCTGTTGGAAGCGCACGCTGACGTCCCGCTTCGTGTATCCGGACACTGTGTCGCTCCGAAGAAAAAAGGGCACGATGATCTTTCTTGGATCAATTTCGTGGCAGCCCGTCCGGATCTGGAATCCAGTGACATTATCGTTACATATTTGCGTTTCGCAGCCAGCCGGTTTGATACGTTCAGACCTGTTCGTTGCCGCAATTGTCTGTCCATCCGCCACAAGCTCCACTTCTTGATAGTCGCGCGAACTGGGAGGTTCAACAGTCTCGTTTATGATTTTCATCCAGAGGTTGCCTTCGCTCACCTCAAAGCTAGTCCTGCAGACCCAGAAAGCAGTCTTGTCTGCGCTGATAAACTCCAGTCTGCCTTCTGCCTGGACATGCTTGAGACGTTCCCAATCGCTTTTGTGAATTTTATTTGCGGCCAGAATGAGTGCCATAGCCTCTTCATCTATATCGCCGCCATGGCAGCGTTCAGGTTTCAGGATGCCACAGCAAACGATACCCAGAGACAGCGCGGACACCCACCTGCCGATATTGCTGGTCTTTCTCCAGCGGAACGAAGTGCGTCGTTCACGGACGAATTTCGGTTTCACTCTTGAACCCTTCCCCGAAAAAGGCCACCAACGGAACAGAAACTGTTTCACTGCCACCCTGCTTGCGGACAATCAGTAATTTCACCGGATCGAGTGTTTGCACCTGCTGGAAATCCGGCGTGATGCCAAAGGCAACCGTTGCGTCGGTACCTTCGCGAGTGACTACTGGCGCACAGAGTATCCCAGGAAATGAGACGGGAATCACGGTCGTGTCATCCGTCAAACCACGCACTGTGAGTCTCGGTGCATGCGATGTCGCAATTCCATCCCTGGACTTTGTGACCACACCCAGCACAAGAGTTTCCGGATCGAGCGTAACGGAAGACTGCGGGCGAATCACGACACGAACGTAATGCTCTTCTGCGTCACCATCGACCGAAATCTTCATCGTGCCGGATGCAACGGGCACGGAACTGGAACAACGAAGATTGACGCTCACTGACTGGCCCGGCTGCAGGTCGCACTTATCCACGGACACGTCGATATCCAACGGAGTGATCGTCTGTATTTGAGCCGTTACAGGCGATTTGGATGTATTTGTAAGGGCAAAGGAGCTTGTGCCAGCAATATCTTCGGAGGGCTGTGGGACCAACATGATCCGCTCGGGTGCCACAGTCAGAATCGAAACAATGTCAGCAGTGATCAGTACTTCTGCCTGACAGTCACGCTTTGTGCGGCGAGTTCGCAGACTTACTGTTGCACGAACAGAGATCGCACCTGGATGACTTCGTCCTTTGATTGTCCCTGTGATAGCGACCTCGGCTCCTGGCTGAATAGTCTGGGCTGCAGGCAGGATATCAGCACATCCACAGCTCGCAGCGATCGATGTAATGTCCAGTGGTTCGTCGCAAAGATTTCTAATGGATGTCGAAAACTCAATGTTCTTGTTCAATTGGACAGCTGCAAACTCCAAAGGCTCCGGTGACCGTACTAATCCTTCTTGCATCCCTGGCTCAAAATCAGTCCCCGATGTCGTACCATTCGCAGGTACCACGCAAACCGCAACGGCATTGAAGATCGACAATAGAACAGCTCCAACAACTACAGGAAACAATTTGTTCTTGTAGATTTTTTCTGCTGCCATGATTATTCCTCTCCTTGAGACGATACTGCAGAATCGGATTCAATCGCTGCAGATCTGACAATCACTGCGTAACCATCCCAGTCATAAACCCTGCCCAACGACGTTACGGCAGTTTCCACTCCCATTCTTGGATCAAATATCACCAATCCCACAGCCGGATTCGAACAAACGAGTATAAAATGATTTGAGTTTACATGCAGAACTGCAGAGGTCATGTCGGACGTAAGCAGTTGCCGGAGGGAGTCCCAGTCTGTATGAACGCAACTTGCTTTCCATCGCATTCCCTTAGCCGAATTCACCAGATCTTGCATCGACCAACCCCGAGGACGCGGGCAAGGAGGACTTGGCAACTCAGACGCCCAATTTGCCCAACCTCCATCGCGGATAAGGTACTGAAGGCAAGCAGGGCCACAGCTGACGTCCCGCGTCGAACGCGAGCTTTGGACTGCAGGATGAAACGTTGATAAGTTGAGTTTTAATGACATATCAGCCAATTGCATGGACTGTTGAGGTGTTCGGTCTTGCCACGCACCGTCCGTATCAAACTCGAACAACATGCCATCCGCAACGGTCGATCTGTAGGAGCACGGGACAATCGATGCCTTTAAGCACTCACGCGAACATCTCATCAATTCAATCTCATTGGAACTCGGCAGTCCAAAACAACTGGGCGGTATGCAGAGATGACTCGAAGGATTGCGGAAAACTACACCTGCATCGATTTCCAATTCAGCAAGAGCGAGGACAGTTTCACCCACTGCTGGTGTCGCCTTCGAAACCCCGCACCCAGACGAGAACGACAAGCTGGCGATGGCAAGAAAAGCTGCGATGGCCAAGAAACAATGTCGTTGATTCGGAGAAACACCGACCGCTAGCGCCGTGCCGCTCAACGGAAATATGCTAAAGACCGCCAAGGAGCTTGGGAGCTTGGATTGAGAAATCTGAGTGTCGAGCATCGGCGGCTTTCACAGAAACAAAAAGTACTGGGCCACGAGCGACTCGCAAAATGCGGGTCCGAATTTAGCCGTTTTTTCTTTGCAGTCAACCGAGCTGCAGTCGAAATCTTTTCAGAAATGCCAAAATAAGTCGTTTTGCCGGGCCTGACTTCGCACTGAGTTGATGGAAATGCTTTGTTTTTACACTTTCTGGCGAAAGTTCTCACGAAATTCTTTTTTTCAGAAATTTTTTCCACGACAAATTCAGTTCTTGTCGGGTGTGACCAGCGAGCGACGCGAGCGACGGCGCACCATGTTTGCGACTCTGTCAGGAGTCGCTTAAATGCGATCCGGCATGATACGTTCCTTTCAAAAGTCGTTGTTTTCAAAGAGTTTTGAAACAACGGGGACACAGTGTGTGGGATAAAACCGGTTTAGAATAGAGAATGAAAGTATCTTAGTTGGACAGCGCCATGTTCGGCAGAGTTGAGAGTCGTAAGTGATTTTTGTGATTGGGTTTAGTTGCGATTGACGGTAAATATTCGCCGAAGGTGTGGGCTGAACCCCGCAGCGTGACGGTCGGTCCGAAACAATTTGAGGGACGGAGGTCGCGAGCACGGGCTGGAAACTGGGGGAAGATCGCGATGGCGGACAATCGATGTCAGGATGAATCCACTTTCGAGTTGCTGGCGGTCGAATTCTGCAATTCGGACAGTCGGTCGGGCGACAAATTCCAAGGTAAGAATTCGGCCACATCATTGGGTGTTTTCCCGCCAGAGTTGGCACATGCTTCGAAGTACCAGTTCAGCCAGCTTCGCAGGTTGATCTTCCAGAGTGACAGTGTCGCAAGAATTGAAAACAGCATCATGGCCAGGCGTCTTGACCATTCCACTCCGCTCTCATGGTAATTCTTCCGACCAACGGCTGGCCCGCGAATCAATCGTTCGAAACAGTACCGCAGTGCAAAAATCGGCGGTCAGGTCGTCAGAGTCGTGAAGCATGGTGAGGATTGGTACGGGCGCACGATTGGCGACGTGTATTTCAACTCGGTTGAGGGTGCTGACATTCCACCCTGTGCTACACTGCCGGATTGGGAGATCAACCGCGAGTTGGTACAACACGGCCTGGCATGGCACTACAAGAAGTATTCGTCAGACATCAATCTGGAAATGGATGAGATCACGGCGCGGGACAGGAAGCTGGGATTGTGGAGTGATGGTCGCAGCATCCCACCGTGGGAATGGCGGAAGTTGTCGAAGAAAGAGCGGGACAAGCTGCGATGAATGACCCAAAGAACATGTCGGACGATCAGCTCGCGGATTTCCTGTTTCCACGGCGAGGCCTGCTTCCGTCGTTTGTACGTTTTTATCATGGGCAACAGGACATTGTGGATACCTTTCAGCAAGTACTCACTTCCGCTGACTCCGTGGGTACATTTCGAGAACTCTCGGCAATGTCTCCAGAACTGATGGAGCGTGCTTACCAGGCATTATGCAAGCCGTCAGAATACTGCAGCGACGAGGACAAGGAATTTTCATTCTTCGCGGGTGCCCCCACAGTTACGTGCCGCGACAACGAGAACCGACTCCAAGCGTTTGGCTCCAGAGTTCTTTGGCACCACGACGGGAATGGACTCCAAGGTCCGACTGCCTCGTGTTATGACAAACAGGGCAAGAGCCGCTATTTTAGCTGGACCGATATGGAGTCATGTCCCGTTCGCGACCTGAACATACCTGTGAACGTGCCGTACCCAGAGTATCGCGGCACCGTCAGGCCGGATGGTTCACGTCGTAAAAACTTTAGAGTGCGAAGTATATATATGACCGCGGTGGATTTCGTATTAGCCATTACGGAGGCAGGTGGCAACATCATTTACGTTCCTCCATCTATCCATGATTGTTCCAAAATATTGACTTTGTCAAGTTTTATACGTGAGGCCGGAGGACGTTTTGTGACTATCGAACACAGTCCGTACGCATACAATCCATATGACGACGGCGAGGGTGTACTGCTTCGAGGGCCTTGGACGTGAAGCTCCACGGCGTGACCTCTGTCGGCGGGGAAGGCAGACGCGGCCAGACGGTCAACGGGGACACAGCGTCATACTTGGCAGTTTCGCTTGAAATGGCAAGATGAGCAAAGAATAAAAAAGGGACATTCTACTTAAAATATAAAGTACAATGTCCCCTTTTGCGACTCTCCGAACTGAACCACATCCGCAAGGACAAGGCGAAGCTGAAAGTGATCCGCAGTCGGCTGAGCGATATTTCATGGTGGAGGCGGTTGCTCAGCCAGCACATTGCTCAACGCGCCAATAAAGAAGACGGCGAGATCGGAAAATTCTGGCAAGCGCGATATCGAGCAGTT
>CAMAVB010000121.1 GCA_945861465.1 Candidatus Kuenenia stuttgartensis | reverse complement strand
CGCCGCGTTGCGGCTGAACGCATTTTTCCCCATTCACCCGCCATAACCCAGCTCCCTCAGGTTTGCTTTGATGGCCTGCTCCAGTTTCGCGGACTCGGTGAACTGGGCGTGCAGTTCGGCGACGAGGCGCGGCGATGTGCCCTGCGATTCAGTCCCAGCGGGACGGCATGTTGTAGCCACGGGCGTGAGCCCGTGGTTGGCGTTCAAGACACGTTCGAGCCCTGAAAGGGCGACAGGAATTTCCGCCGCCGTGTTTCGTGTCGCCCCGTTGGGGCTCAAACACAAATTGGGGATCGCATTCCATGGGCTGACGCCCATGGCTACATCATGTCGCCGCTCCGCGGCTGAACCGCAATGCCGCACTACATTCCATGGGCTCACGCCCGTGGCTACATCCTGCCGCCGCTCCGCGGCTGAATCGCAGCGCCGCGACGCGGCTGGGCACATCGACGGCCGCCCTGCGGCTGAATGCAGTTTTGAAATCATTCGATGATCTCCTGTTCGAACACGTAACGGAGGTCATACGCGATATTGTGCTTTTCCAGGAGTTCGATGAATTCTTCCTGGAACGATTTTTTCCGGTGATGTTCTTCCTGATTCAGGATGTAATCGCGCACTCGTTCGTACTGCGACTCGCTCACTGAAAATGCTGCGTAGCCGGGCTGCCACTCGAACGGTATCCGTGGTCGCATCGTCTCATTCACCATCGTTGATGAATTGCTTTTGATCAATCTCAGCATGTCCGAGACCGCGATCGTCGGGCTTAGCTTCGCGAGTAGATGGACATGATCCATTACGCCACCCATGCAAAGCAGAGTGCCTTTGTGGTTGCGTATGATTCCACCGACATATCCATAGAGATCATCCTGCCAGCTTTTTTGAATTACGGGCTTTCGGTACTTGGTGCTGTACACAATATGAAACAGCAGGTTGGTGAATGTTGACATTACTCACTTTCCAGGCTGAATCACAGCCGTGTTACGCCACGGGGCCAGGGGAGACGGTGTGCTGTAGCCACAGACTCACTGGCATTGATTTGTCGTAAATTTGTGTTTTTGCCATTGTTGACTCGAATTGACATTCAGATCGCTCAGCTTGAGATCACAGTTTGTGATGTCATGCTGGCCCGTCGAAACCCAGGCCTTTCAGATTCGCCTTGATGGCTTCTTCCAGTTTCGCAGACTCAGCAAACTGGGCGTGCAGTTCAGCAACCAACCGCGGCATCTTTTCCTCGAAGGGATCACCATCGTCTTCCACTGCCTCGGCACCCACATACCGACCGGGAGTCAACACGTGACCATGCCCGGCGATCTCCTCCTTCGTGGCGGATTTGCAGAAGCCGGGAATGTCTTCATAGCCTTCACCCAGTTGCCAATGATGGTAGGTGTCGGCCAGTCTCGTGATTTCAGCGTCCGTCAATTCCCGATGCACCCGGTCAATGAGCACTCCCAGTTTACGAGCGTCAATAAACAGCGTCTGCCCCGCCCGGTTTCGTGGCTTCTTCTGCTTGACGCCTCGCAGGTTCTTCCCGCTCTTGTCTCGCGTCAGGAACCAGAGACAGACGGGAATCTGAGTGCTGTAGAACAACTGCCCTGGCATAGCCACCATGCAGTCGACCAGATCGTCTTCGATCATCGCCTTCCGAATGTCGCCTTCCCCTGACTGGTTACTGCTCATGCTGCCGTTGGCCAGGACAAAGCCAGCGATCCCATTCGGTGCCAGGTGATGTACGAAGTGCTGGACCCATGCAAAGTTGGCGTTGCCTTTCGGTGGAATGCCGTACTTCCACCGCACATCATCATCGCTGCGGTGCCAGTCGGAATCGTTGAATGGCGGGTTTGCCAGGACGAAGTCAGCCTTCAAATCCTTGTGCAGGTCGCGCCGAAATGTGTCCGCATGTTCCGGCCCAAGATCGCCTTCGATTCCTCGAATGGCCAGATTCATCAGGGCCAGTCGCCGAGTGGTCGGATTCGATTCCTGCCCGTAGACCACGATATCGCCAATTCGCCCGCCGTGTTCTTCCACGAACTTTTCGCTCTGCACAAACATCCCGGCCGAGCCGCAGCACGGGTCATACACCCGGCCTTTGTATGGGGCCAGCATTTCGACCAGCACGCGAACGATGCAGCGAGGCGTGTAAAACTGTCCGCCGTTCTTTCCTTCGGCACTGGCAAACTGCGTGAGGAAGTATTCGTAAACGCGGCCCAGAATGTCCTTGCTGCGGTTCTCGGCATCTCCGAGGCCGATTGTCCCGATCAGGTCGATCAGTTCGCCGACTCGCTGTTTATCCAATGCCGGTCGGGCGTAATCCTTCGGCAGCACACCCTTCAGTCTGGGGTTGTCTCGTTCGATCGCCACCATCGCATCATCAATGAGTTTGCCGATGGTCGGCTGTTTGGCATTGTCCTGCAGATGCTGCCAGCGAGCTTCCGGCGGAACCCAGAACACATTCTCAGCCCGGTACTCGTCCGCATGTTCGGGATCAGCTCCTTCGTACTGTCCTTCACCCGCGATCAGCTTCTGATGCATTTCCTCGAACGCATCGCTGATGTATTTCAGGAAAATGAGCCCAAGCACCACATGCTTGTACTCAGCCGCATCCATATTGTTCCGCATCTTATCGGCGGCCAGCCAGAGCTTGGCTTCAAAGCCGATGTTCGCACCGGTGGTTTCCTTCTTCGCTGCTTTTTTGGCCATGTGTTGGGTGGATCAGGGGCTGGTGGTGATTCGTGGTCTGGATTCGGTTTGGAGGGTTCTGTGGTCTGGCGACATCTGATCAGCGAATACCGGAGCTTTCGACCTGTTCGAGGTACAATTGCGACTGAGCAAACATCCCGCCAGATCCGCAGCATGGGTCGTATTCAGCAAACACTCCCATGACAGACGATGGCGTATAGTACTCGCCACTGCTGCCGCTGTCGGCATCAGAGAAATGAATCACGGAATGTTCGAACACTCGCGCCAACAGATCGATGGCATGGCCGGATTCATCCGTGGTCGGAATGGTGCTGATCAGACCGATCAGTTCCCCGAGCCGACATTTGCTGAGATGGGCTGGATCGTAGTTCCGGGACGGCGCGTCTTTCAGTTGCGGATTGTCACGTTCCATGGCAGCCATCGCGTCATCGACCAGCTTTCCGATGGTGGATTGTCCGGCATGGGCCTGCAGATGCGTCCAGCGTGCCTCTGGTGGCACCAGAAAGTCGTTAGTGGCATTTGAGTTTGAGTCGTCTGGATCTTCCGCGACTGCGTTGTGCCTGTGGCACACAGCCGACAGAGATCTCAAGGACAGAAGCCCCAGCACCACATGCCTGTAGTCCGCCGGGGCCATATCGTTCCGGAACCTGTCGGCTGCCAGGCAAAACGTTGCTTCGAAGCCAGGATTGGATTCCGGGGCATTCTGGTTCAGTGGATTTGTTGCCATGTGTTTACGTCCAATGTGCGACTGGCGGCTGCGTGTTTCGTCCGTGGATTACCCGCGATCACACTGGTTTCTGGTTTACGTTCGATCATTCCACTCGATCCTGGTCGGCCATCGATCCGGCTGCCCCAGGGGAAAGAGTGTACTCCGATCACAGCGTGATACTATTCAACAGGGAAGAATGGTGCGAAATCAGGGGAATCCATGCGCAACCGCCGGTGCAATGCGCCTCGTCAAACCCCGACAATCATCCCCACCTTACCGACGCAGTTTCGCCAAGCCTCGCATCCCGACCTGACATGCAGAACGCTGTACGCCGTTTGATGCGTCCCGATGATATGCTGGAGACGTTCGCAGAACTTGCAGTGAAAGATCCTGACTTGATGCGGCTTGTCCTGCAGGTGAGCGTGGCGGCGTTGGTGAATGTGCAGAGCGTGGAAGTGGTTGAGGCGGAGTTGAAGCGGCTGGCGGTGAAACGGAATTGATTGGCGTGAAACATGACTTCCAGAATCAGGGGAAGCCAAACTTCAATTCCGGCGGGCGGCCAGCGGGAATCGAAAGGGAAGGAATCTCAATCGGTTACAATTGGCAATTTTGAAAGCACTCTCTTCAACGCCTTGTCCCCGACAAAACCACCCTCTTGACGAACATCAACGGAACTGAATCGGACAATCCAATTGCAAACCGCGTAACACTCACGTTTCAGTCCAGAACGGGAATTTCCGCTAGGGTCCCAAGGAAGTGCAACGTGTGTTTCTGGCATAGGCTTCGTGAATGTGCTCGTAACAGCTACGGCCACAATATTTTCGGGATCTGCATCCGGATTAGGAGAGATCACTACCGCTGGCCGGCATTTGCGATGGAATCCTTTTGGATCGACGACTTCCACCCAAACCAATGATCCCTGTTGCAGCACGGTTCTGTTGCCTCAAAACGGGCAAGGTTCGTCATTCTCGAACCAGCCATCGGCAGGCGGATTTCGTTCAGCGAGACGAATCAGTAATTGATTATCCACTGGCTGCACTGCGAACCGCGACGGTCTCCTTAACGGTTTGTCAGAGAGGAGATTTTTTATTGCTTGAAAATCCATCCGCGTTGTAAATGACGTGGATGTCAATTGGCTCACCTGAATTGACTTTTCTGACCCGACTCCGGGTTCTGTAATGACTTCACTCATGCGACAACTCCTCATTCTTGATTGCATTCACTAGAACGCGGCGTTCAATCAGAAATTCATTGTTTGCAAACAATTTGAATCGGTATTCACCCGGGCGAGGAATTGGTAGACCCTGAAAAATGTAAACCGCTTCAGCTACCATCCTCGGATCATCAAAGTTTGCCTCTTGGCTGAGTTCAACCAATACCTCGTCATCGTTCGATACTTCAACAAACTGTAATTTTAGATCGACTATTCCAAGACCATCTGTCACGGAAGTATACACCACAAGCTGACTGTGACTAAACGGAAAACTGGGAGCACTGATCGCAGAGAACAGGCCCAACAGAAAGAATTTGCCAGTGCCAGGGTCCCGATGACATGCGTCACAGATCACCATTGAGAGTGGATACGGCGTTAGGTTGTATGCTGCCATTCGCGTTTGATCACCAAGGTACTGGTAGATCCCTCCATGATAGTCATGAAGGCGTTTTGAACTGAACTGTAAACCGGGATACGCTAACCAGAATCGCAGGTGCTATCAATCGCAGCGGCAGTGGATTCAGTGACTGCTGCTCTAAATGGCGGGTGTCGCGACACCCGCAACAGGGTCAAAAAGCCGTTTTGGGGTCAATTCGGCTATGTTCTCGACATGCGTTTGAGACGGTAAAACACGGGAAAAACGTAACATCGGCAGAAACTACCGGAAAGTTCTGAGTCCGCTGCTCTAACCGCTTGAACCTGCGTGGATGTGGATCGACAGCGGTACGGTGATGCGACGATCGGTCGTCCGTTGAGAACTATTTCTTTGAGCAAACGCCGCAACTGCTGACTTCCTTCGAACAGTGCTTACAGGATTTGCAGTTCTTACCGCATTCGGAGTGTAGTTGGGTCAAGGCAACATGCCCAAAGTGAACTCAAAAATTTTACGCCAAAAATTTTCGGAGAGGGGGATGAGGACTATCACCGCAGTGCGACGGCCGCAACAGCCGGGGTCCGGGAAAAAAACCGACCGATCCACGTCCTGCACAACCAATCTCTCAAAGCTGGTCCAGTGCGTCCTGCCTCACAAACCCCATCAAAACTCCTGTGTTTCATGCGGTATGAGCGTTTGGACCTGTCATTGAGTGAGCAGTCGTTGACCGCGAGCCCTCGTTTTGGCCATTGACAGGCATGTCATGTGAAGCTATCGCGCGCCCATGCGAGTAACACTTTAGATGACAGGCTGTGTTGCTAAAGTGGACATAGCAATCCACTTTATGAAATGTTCGCATGCCCACTTGTTTATTCTGCCGTGCTGGCACGTTCTGGGCGATGTCTTACTCTCTACCATGCTGTCCTGCCTGTTGTGTGTTGGCAGTCTCTTGTCTTCGTCTCTCTGAGTGTCTCTCTTTGAGCATCGCTGCGGAAACGGGTGGTGTCCTTGAGCCCGATCATTGGCCGAATCAGCCTGAGAGTTCGTCAAACCGTTTGACGAACCCATGTCGCACCGCACAAAACACAGGGATTCCGTGCTGGCTGTCATCGGATCGCGTATTCCTTGGCAGTGTCGTCTCTCTCTCGTAGCATCATGAGTCACGGCGGAAATGAGTCTCGCTCTTCGAATCGCACAGGATAGCTCTCCACGCTCAAGAGGCTCATTGGGAATCCATCAGTCCCCGTCGGAACCAGGACGCATCTGCTGAGCGATCCAGTGGCTTCAAGCTGCGGAAATCGATACTGTTGTCCCACAAAACGCCATCACAAAACACCACCACAAACACCATGAAAGCCACCATGAAACCGCAGCGAGCCAGATCACCATCGTCCACAATGATCTTTCCAACCGTTTGAAAGATTAGCACCAATGAAAACACTGGGTTTTCATCGAGTCATCCGGAATTCCCGGACAACTGAACCATTAAGCAATCCTTAATCGTTCGATGCAGTGAAACCGCTGCACCAATCCGCATGTTGTGCAACGGTTACACAAGATCGCACCAATGAAAACACAGGGAATTCGAGTCGGCGGGCACTGGCTCGCGTGTTCCTGCCGATGGCGAGCTCCCACCGCGAAACCGGAATTGGCGGCGAGCCAGTCCCGATCGCATCCGGGCTCGCTGCGTTGGTGAGTCCCACCAACTCAGGCGGCAAAACCATTCCAGTGTCGTTTTTGTTCCCACAAAAACACACCGTTCGCAGATGCTTTACAGAAGCCTTTGCCGTTTTTTGATGGCCGCGAAAGCCGTGATTTGTGCCGGTGTGGCGTCAACGCGGATCCTGGCTGACTCATCGCTTGCTCCCTTCCAATTCCTCGAATGCCTTGTCAACGAACGCCAAGGCGCTTCCAGCCAGTTTGGATTCTGCAGGATCGTCTGACAAAGATTCCATTCGGCGCATGTCACGCCAGGCGAGTTGTAACGACGTCAACGCCTGTTGCCGCAGACTGGCCACCGAATCGGAATCACTTCCAAACTGGCCACCTGGATGGCCACCACTTTCAGAAAGTGCCGAATTCGCTACGGTTTCGGGCTTTGTGCGAGTCCCTACGGGGTAAGCGGGCCATTGGTTTTCTAGACCAAACCCACTTTGCAACAAGGAGGCGATTTTACGCTACCCCAGTTTCAAATCACCCGTGTTTCTTCCCGTTTTTCGCCTAAGTCCACGCCATTGGGGTTTACCCCGGTGGAAACAGGCTTTTGCACTACGACTGCTGCGAGCGGGGGATGTGAATTCTCTGATTGACCGCGTGGAGCATCGAACATCAGAGGCGAACTGGTTTCTCAGCGGGCTTTTCACCATCGAAGATTGTGATGATAATACCCTTCGCGCGGAGGTCGTCCATGACCTGCTTGTGAGCTGCATCACGGAGTTCTCCTAGCTTTTTGGCCTCGATCTCTTTCTGCACTGCCTGAAACTGTACCGTCTGTGGGTGACGATGATCAATGACTTTGTAAGTCTCAAAACGATCCTCGTGAACCTGAACGCTGGTCATTTCACCCGCTGACATCTCAAACAGCATCGCTTCCAGCTCTTTGTCCGCGAGCGAACCGCGTTTAATCCAGCCGATGTCTCCACGTTTTTCGCTGCTCAGGACGTCCGACAGTTCCTGAGCGACCGTGCCGAAATCTTCTTTCTGCCTCAGACGCTGCACGACCTGTGTCATCACGTCTTCAGCGCCTTCGCGACCGCCGTGATCCCGGAATCGTACAACGATTTCGGCAAATCGAACTTCTTCGTCCGGAGTGTATTCGTCGATATGCTCCTGATAGTGTTTGACCAGAACGGCTCGATCAATCAACTTCGGCACCTGCACCTTTGACTGCACATAGCCGACGACAAACTGCCGACGAATGAAAGTGTCTTTCATTTCGCGGCGTGTGAAGCCCTGGCCTTCAAGCCAGCTATCCAGCTCCTCATCCGTCGCCAGACTATTATCCTTCATCATCTTCTGGCAAACTTCCTGAAACGCCGGTTCCATTGAATCGCGGATGATTTCTCTTTTGTCTTCAGGAATCGTCGCCTCCAGCGCCTGTACGACGAGTGAATCTTCGGCGTATTCCCGCGTGCGAGCGCGGAGTGCCTGCAAGAGGATCTGCTGCCGTTGTTCATCGGTCAGACTCGGATCTGATTCGATTCTGCGACGAACGCCACCCAGAACGTCATCGACGAACACGGGCTTCCCGTTGACAGTCGCAACGACACTCGATCCTGTCAGCGGAGTCACTCCGATTTCATGGAAGGCCACCGGCACAACACCGGCTTCAGTCGTGTCGGCCTGTTGAGCCAATCGTTGCTCTTCAGCGTCAGCGGCATGATTGACGAGCGATCTTCGCGGCGGGGCTGACGTGAAGACAGGATTGTCTTCCTTGACCGTTGTCCCTTTGCATCCAAGGCTCAGTCCGATCGATATCAATCCTGCCAGCATGATCAACGTGCGTGCAGGTGCCGTCCGCAATTTCGGGATCGAGACTGATGATGTGGGAAAGTGTGAAGCCAAGGAATTCACCCTGCGAGGCAATTTGTCGGGTGCGGGCTGGAAATCAACGACGAGGGTCGCGCTGATCGGAATGAAGAACGATCTTGAGACAGGAGTCGCATCATACGGCTTTTCGTGAAATTCGATCAAGGCCGAAATTTTCGCTGTAAACCCTAGTCCACACAGGATTTACAGCGGCAGAATCTGCCGGATGTCGATCTTTCGTCGGCTGGCGGGCGATGCGTTTGGTCCGGCCTACAGATCGTGCTGCAAACGAACTATGCGGCTCTCTGACAGATCGCATGGTTTGCTGGTTGTGATTCCAGGATCGCCGTGAGCAGCGTCGCTGTGTTTGCGGTCGCTCCGGATTGGGATTTCACTGCCCTCCGAGCAGCATCGCCCAACGACTGCCTTTCCGCCGGATTCGCCAGCAGCCGAGCGACCGTCGCCGTCAATTCTGCCGGTGAATCCAACTGCACACAAGCATTCGCCTCTTTGAATGTCTGCACGACATCGCGAAAATTCCAGGTGTTCGGGCCAAACAAAACGGTGGCCCCGAACGCCGCAGGTTCAATCATGTTCTGACCGCCGCGGTTGCCGAAACTGCCTCCCACAAACGCAATGTCCGCAAGGCCCCAGCAGGCAGACAGCTCACCGATCGTGTCGAGCAGGATCACGGCGTCGGCGGTCAAGCGATTCGATGTCTCACACGAAGACCTTCGCAGGACGTCTGCCCCGGCGTCGCGGACCAGCTTTGCGACATCGTCGAATCGTTCGCGATGCCGGGGCACAAGAATCAATCGCAGCGAAGGATATTCTTTACGACACTCAATCCACGTCTGAAGTGCCAGCCGTTCTTCCGGTTCCTGCGTGCTGCCTGCCATGAATACGGTTTCCAAAGGCGACAGGTTGAAGATACTTCTGAGGTCCTCGGTCGCCGGGTTACGGCGATCAGTCGCCACACCATCAAACTTGATGGACCCGGTGACGTGCAGTCGATCGTGTGAAACTCCCAGCGATTTCAATCGGTCGGCATTCGATTGCGACTGAGCGGCGACCAACGCCAGTCGCCCGAAAATCGGTGCCATCAGACTGTGAATGCGTGAGTAGCCGCGATGACTGCGTGTACTCATTCTGGCGTTGATGACACTCACCGGGATCTGCTGGCGCTGGCACTCCGCGAGAAAGTTCGGCCACAGTTCCAGTTCCATCAGCACGACCATGCTCGGTTGCACAGAACGGAGGGCATGGTCCACGGCCCACGAAAAGTCGAGCGGGAACCAGGTCACCTGGCAATCAGGAAACCGTTTCAACGCAAGGTCGTATCCAGTGTCGGTGGATGTTGACACGAGGACCCGGAAACGATCGGCGGTCTGACGACGAAACTCATGCACAACTTTCTGAAGCTGAATGACTTCCCCGACGCTCACCGCGTGAAACCAGACAACATCGCGCGTGTCATTCGACTGCGGAAGCCGCCCGAGGAGTTTCTCCGCGATTCCCCTGCGATACCGCCCATGCCGCACAATCCTCCACGCGATGAACGGCGACAGCACCGTCAACAGCAGCAGATAGACTGTATTCAGCAGCCAACGCATGAGGAAATCCTGTAGCCGTTCACGAATTACTTACCGCAGCACTTCTTGTACTTCTTGCCACTGCCACACGGGCAATCATCGTTTCGACCGACGCGAGGTGAGTCATTGACGATCGGAGGTATCGCCTTGCCTCCTTCTCCGGCTTCCGGAGCGTTTGTCTGTAGTTCATCGACTTTGTTCTGCGGCGGCAGCGGAGCAGCCACGTCGTGTTCGGTCGCGGAGATTCGCCACAGGGATCCGACAAACGCCGGACTTTCATGTTCAATCCGAAATACTGCCTGAGTCACCTGTTCCGCAATGCGATCCCACATCGCCAGAAAGGCTCGTCGCCCTTCGCGTTTGTACTCTGTGCGAGGATCTTTCTGAGCATAACCCATGAAGCCGATCCCCTGCTTCAGATGCCCCATGAAGTACAGATGATCTTTCCATGCGGTGTCGAGGAATTCCAGCAGGACGGATCGCTCTGTCTGCCGCATTTCCGGTCTGAAAACCTGTTCAATCCCCTGCAACACCTCGAGCCTGACCTGCGACGCATTCAACTTCCGCAGATTTGCCTCATTCAGCGTCATACTGCGTTCCGCATCGGCCCATTTGAGCAAATCCTGAATCTGCTGTTCGCTGATCAGATTGGTTTCGGCAGAGTCCGATCCGAGAATCTCATTGAGCCGGGCATCGACTTTTTTCGGATCCGGTCGTCGCGCCAGAAACTGTCGGCTGGTAGCGACGAGCGTTTCATAAATCTGCGCCGACTGCAATTCGGAGAATTGTTCCGGAATGAACTCAGAGCGAAACCGTGTATTCGCCCATCTCGCGAGTTTTTCGCGGTTGAATCGTTCATTTTCTTTACCGTCGCCAGCCAGGAAATTGTGCATCCCGACCGACACGGGAAACGTCACTTCCTTATCGTCGTAGCGTGCACGGACTCGTTCCTGCAGCAGTTTGACGACGTCCGATTGTTCCTTGTTGAGCAGTTCGTCGGGCTTCATTCCCAGCAGGAAGTTAAAGTTCGCCCAGCCAGTCAGTGACTTGTATGGAAAATTTGGATCCAGAAAATCGCCCAACGGAGCGAAGTCCCGACGAGCCATGGCTTCCTTTGCCAGATGCAACATCGCCGGTGCCAAAGCTTCACGATCATACTTACGAAGATCTCTGTCCTGCAGTGATAACCCGAAGTGGCGATTTGCCCATTTGCTGAGTGCAAGCCAGTTCCAGTCCAGTTTGCTTTCTGCGTCTTCGGGCAAGTCCACATCGATCTGTTCGTAGATCAGAATTTCGCCCTGACGTTCGCTTTCATCGCGAAGAAACTGTTCCAGTTCCTGCCGAGCCATGTCGCGAATATCAGATGTCTCAATTTCCAGATTCAGATTCTGATTCACCCAGCCAACAATCGACTCCCAGCGATAGTCTTTTGCCAGAAACTGACCGGCCCAGCGTGCAATTTCGTCATTGATCATTCCCAGCAGCAGACTGCGGCAATCGACACCGTCCAGGATTTTCTGACGATACGAGTAAGTGCGCTTACGCTGTTCGTCCATCACTTCGTCGTATTCCAGCAGATTCTTGCGCTGGTCGAAGTGCTGCTCTTCGCGTTTTTTCTGAGCCCCTTCGAGGCGACGAGTCACCATGGAACTCACGATCGGTTCGCCTTCCTTCAGTCCTGCCCACTGCATGATGCGTTTCACCGCTTCACCGGCAAACAGACGCATCAGTTTGTCGTCCAGCGAGATGAAGAAGCGACTGGAACCGGGATCCCCCTGACGCCCGGCTCGACCACGCAACTGCAGGTCGATCCGGCGTGAGTCATGTCGCTCCGTGCCGACGACATGCAGGCCACCGATTTCCGTCACGACCTTAGATTCAGCCACCATGCCTTCGCGTTCGGCGATTTGTCTGGTGAGCTCATCCCATTCGGATTTTGGCACATCGAGACGTGATTTGTATGTCGTTTTGAGATTTTCCCACGCGGCGTGCTCCGGGTTGCCGCCGAGAATGATGTCCGTCCCGCGACCTGCCATATTGGTCGCGATCGTGACGCCTCCCTTACGGCCCGCCTGAGCCACAATTTCCGCTTCGCGTTCGTGGAACTTTGCGTTCAGCACGTTGTGAGGAACGCCCTTGCGGACCAGGCGATGACTGAGCATCTCTGACAATTCAATCGATGTCGTCCCGACCAACAACGGACGACCGGTCGCGTGAATTTCGAGGATCTCCTGAATCACGGCATCCCATTTTTCTTGCTCAGTGCCGTAGATATTGTCGGGATAATTTTTACGCTGCATCGGGCGGTTGGTCGGAATGGCCACGACGTCCAAATTGTAAATCTTCAGGAACTCTTCCGATTCGGTCATCGCCGTACCGGTCATCCCCGCCAGTTTCTTGTACAGCTTGAAATAGTTCTGCAGCGTGATCGTGGCCAGAGTCTGCGACTCCTCCTTGATCTTGACACCCTCTTTTGCTTCAACTGCCTGATGCAATCCGTCGCTCCATTGGCGACCTTCCATTTTGCGACCGGTGTTCTCGTCGACAATGACGACTTCACCCTTTTCCACGACATAATTCACATCGCGCTTGTAGAGGAAATGCGCTTTCAGTGAATTATCCAAAAGGTGAGGCCATTCCATGTTACCAGCGGTGTAAAAGCTCTCCACACCCGCCAATTGTTCTGCCCGGCGCACACCTTCTTCTGTCAGATGGCAGGTGTGTTCTTTTTCCTTGACTTCGAAGTCCGTGTCCTTTTTCAGTTGCCGCGCAATGGCATCGGCGCGCGGGTATTTTTCGAGATTGTCGTGGGCCGGTCCGGAGATGATCAGCGGCGTGCGTGCTTCGTCGATCAGGATGTTGTCGATTTCATCGACGATGGCATAGTCCATCGGCCCCTGAACCTGCTGATCCTTTGTCGGCTTCATGTTGTCGCGCAGATAGTCGAAGCCAAACTGGTTGCTGGTACCATACGTGATGTCGCAGGCGTAATGCACCTGTCGCTGTGACGACGACATGTTGGACTGAATCGCACCGACCGTTAGCCCCAGATTCAAATGGATAGGTCCCATCCATTCCATATCGCGCTGCGCCAAATAGTCGTTAACGGTGACGACGTGGACTTTGCCGACAAGCGCATTCAGAAAGGCTGGCAGCGATGACACCAGCGTTTTGCCTTCGCCGGTGACCATTTCGGAAATCATGCCTTTATGAAGAATATAACCACCGATCATCTGCACTTCGTAATGACGCATCTTCAGAAAACGACGACTGGATTCGCGGACTGCAGCGAAGGCCTCCGGCATCAGATCGTCCAGTGTTTCACCCTTGAGTATCCGCGCGCGGAAACGCACGGCAGTCTGGCGAAGCTCGTCGTCGGAAAGTTTTTGCCATTCAGATTCCAGCGAGTTGATGCGGTCAAGCAACGAACGAGGAACAATGGTGGTATTTCCCCGTTTGTCGCGAATAAAGCCGAGACGCTTGATATGACGTTCGTTCGATGAACCAAACAGCGTCGTAATGCCGCGTACCAGCTTCCCACTGGCAACTTCGAAGAAGTCGCCTACTTTTTCCAGAAACTCCATGTCGCGCGATCGTCCTGAGATTCTTGGTGAGAGATCCTTAGATCCGGGCAGAAATGAGCGGACTGCCGCATCGGCAGCACGATCGACTCGGATCGAAAATTGGCAGTCTTGCCGTAAGTCAAAGCCCGCCAAGTGTATCGGATCAGATAAAGCATGGTCAATGCCGCGTCTGTGGTCGGAAAAACCACGGTTTCGTGGTTCAGGGCGGCAGACAAACGGCGCTTCGGATGACTCAGGCAATTGCCGTGCCGCAGCCTGCGTCGGCCAGGCGCAAAGACGGTTTCAGCAACCCAGGATCCAATGGCACTCAATTTCTTCGATCAGCCGGAACGCATTAGAGTTCGGTTCACTCAGAATCACGTGGAAAACCGGGTGCTAAGGCGAGCGGCAGGATAGAACTTACCATTCGCAATTTGTACGACGGACTTCCAGTCCGTCGAGTAGCACCATGCGACGGACTGGAAGTCCGTCGTACCGGTAAATTCATTTCTGCCGCTCGCCCAAGGACCGGCGCAGAAATAACGGTCCTGGTGGACGCTGGCAGCGTCGGTTCGGATGCTGGCAGCATCCGCCATGCGGGTACCCTTATCGGTGCGCCAGTCCTGACAAACTGCGGCTGATGCAACTTGCGATCAAATCGAGTGCCATCATGTACGAGATGCACTCAGCGTGATTTTGAAACCAGTACGGAGTGCTGATAGCTGAGAAATGGAACTCTTTGAACTCTCTTCGATTTCAAATCCAATTCCCATTTCGCAATCAGACGATGATCGTCGTCGCTCAGCGTGCGAGTCAATTGATGAGCGGCTCGCAGGTGCAGATTGTCACCCGGCCGCAGATCCAGCTCCACGTTGACCGGCATGCGTCCCTTCAGACCTCGAAGCGCTTCGTTGAGAGCGATACGCGGTTCGGGAAGCAGACTGTTAGGATGCAGAATGAAGTTCAGCCGGGCAGTCCAGTCCGCATACGCCAGATAGCGTTCCACCTGATCAGCTTCGGCCCACTTGCAAGTCTCAACGCGATAAGTCATGGTCGGAGACGACAATACCAAGGTCTCATTCATCGGGTCAAACGACTGCTCAAACTTCGGATGCAACTGAAAAGTAATCGCGTTTGCCGTTCGTTCGGCCGCAGGAGTTCCTGTCGAGCGCAGCTCCTGAATGTACTTTGTGGTCCTGGGTTCAAGGGAATCCATTTTGTGACGAATTTCATCGAACGTCAGCGTCGTGGATAAGTCGCGAGAATTGTTCAGAATCGTGAATTGTCGTTCGACAGGATCATAGATTACGACTTCATCGGCGGCATTGACATAGTCATAAATCTTCCCATTGTGACAGAGGCTCAGGCTGCTGCTCAACATCTCTCCTGGTGCAGGTGCGTTTTCCAGGTCGTAAACATGCGTGGAAATCCGCAGGCCCTGTCCAAAACAGACAGACGAAAGACTCGCGATTGACCAGAGCAGCATGCCGCGAAATGCCATGAAAAATCTCCCGCTGAAGTGATCCAGCAGTCAGCAACTGAAGAAATAAGCATCACGAGAGCGATGCAGAAATCGTGCCTGCCACAAATCGCCGTCGTTGCATTGACCATTCGCGATCGACAGCGACATGAACCCGAAGCGTCAGCGAGGGTTGCAATTCCGTGCTCGCAAAAGCCCCATTTCAGGCCGCGCGGAGTGTAACTGCCGACTGATTTGCGACTCAATGAGATTTATGGCGTGGAGTTGCCATAAATCGTGAAAACTCTTCAGTCGAGTCCAGAATTCGGCAGATTTTGCCGCAATACTGCCAGCGATCGTAGGCTAGGTCATTTGACGAAGCGTTTTGGATTTCCTATAACCAACGAACCGCTCAATTGCCCTGCCTGTTTCAGTTCCTGCCTCAACTCTGACTTTGCTTTCGCGAACGCGATGCCGTGGCGATGTTTCAGCCGGGTCAGTTGACGGAATGGTTTGGCGATCAGAAGTTCAGCTATTCGCTGAGGTCAATTCGCTGATTCCGAACACGATTGCCGGAATATCCTGGAAACAATTGGACGATTGGCCGCTCAATCAGAATAATCACCCGTCCGACTCGCAACAATTTTTGGGGACGGACGCTTTTTGGATCGAATCGATTGTGTTAAGGCATCTCGAACTTCTCGCGGTGTCTTTTGTTAAATGACCTAGAAACAGGAGTCAGTCAGTATGAAGAAGTTTGCTGTGTTGTGTGTTTTGGGGCTGATGGTATCAGCATGCCAGTTCGCGTCTGCGGCAGATCTGAAATCAGGTTTGCAGGTTGATGCTTCACCGCCGGCGTTCAATGTCACCGACGTCACGGGGCCTAACGCCGGAACGAAATTGTGCTACCGATGTCAGTACGGTTCTCGTCCGGTTGTAAGCGTTTTTCTTCGGAAGATGGACGAAAATACTGCGAAGCTGGTCAAGCAGATTGACGACGTCGTTGGTAAGCAGGAAGAAAAGAAAATGGCAGCCTTTGTGACCGTGCTGTCGGACGATCCGGATGCTCAGGAAGCGTCGCTGAAAAAGACTGCCGAAGAGCAGAAAATCACACACACTCCGCTGACTGTGTTTGACAACGGTGTTGGGCCAAAGGCTTACAATATCAATGAAAAAGCAAACGTCACAGTCATGATGTGGGTCGACGGCAACGTCATGGTCAACCATGCCTTCGCTGCTGGCGATCTGTCCGATGAAGCCATCGCAAAGGTCATCGAAGACACTGCGAAGATTCTGAACTAGGGTATCGATCGTCGCAAGAATCAACACACGAAGCTGAGGTATCCTGCAAGGTACCTCAGTTTTTTTTTGCCTCGTCCGCAGCAGTTCTCAATGAGAGTGCATCAATACGGACGTTTGGATGGATTCTCTCGACGGGTGATTGGTGTGGATCGTGATGTGTCCAGTTTTCGATGCGATTCTCTGGACTTGCGCGCGACCGGGTGGGACAGAGATTTCCAGGGCATAGCGATGCACAGAACCTGTTGGAACGCCGAGCGGTTCAATGGACGCTTTCAGGAACGGTGGATCGGCCTTAATGTCAGTAATCCTGAAGGGCTCGGTCAGGTCTTTTTCATTGACGATGAGCAGGAGTTTGACATGACGTCCTTCAGACGCCGGAAACTGACCTAACTGCAGTGCCATTTTGTCGGGGAAAAACAATGCTCCATCCAGCGGCTGCAGAATAAAATTGCCGTACTTGCGAGCCGTCAGTTTTGCCGTCACAAACGGAACCTGATCAACTCCTTTGATGTTGATTTTGACATCCTCTTCGAACTTCCCCGCAGGAATATCAGCTGCGATCTCGACATCCAGCCGAAATCCGTTCGCCCATTTTTCTGCCGCGATTTCTGCGACACTCATCGGGCTGACCTTGACCGTCACTTTGCCTGACGGGCTTTCAACTGATTCCACTTCCAGCTGATCCGTCAAATGCGATGCGATCGCGGCCCGAAACGTTCCAGTTTTGTCCAGATCGATGCTGCCGACGGACCAGAGATTGGGCAACAGCTCGACCGGCGCTTCAATCGCACCTTCCACGGCGAAGTTCACTTCGGCCTTTTTCGGGTCGTTTGTATAGACCGGACCTCCGTGCCGAAATGCCCGATCGGGAGCAGGTCCAGCTTTCCAGTCGATCACAAGTTTTGTCTCTTCGCCCGGCTTCAGCACTCGGGATTCCACCGAAAATGTCGTGCATTTGCAGGTTGGTTTGCCTTCCTGCAGGATCAAATCTGCTTCACCTTCGTTGCGAATCACAAACATGTGTTGATTCTTCGCATTCACGGCCATCCGGCCAAACGCATACGTTGCTTCAGCAACGGCAATCTTTGGCCACGGACCGGTTTTTGAAGCCACGGGAAGATCCACTGGCGTCTTGTTTACTTCATGCTGCGAATCCTGGTCTGGAAATGTCGCAGGTACGTTCAGCACCTTGCTTGTGTCCAGAAGATTGTCAGGTGCCTGGTTTCCGAGCACAATGATTGTGCCTACCACAGCCACGCAGGCTGTCAGCATGAGTCCAACAACTAACAGTGGATTTTTCATTTCAATAATCTCTGAAAATGTCTCTTGATCGGACTGACGCCGCCATGCGACCGGGCTCGGAACAGCGTTCAGGAACCAATCGTGCTTAACGCGGGCTTCGCCCACGACCAAATCTTCTATCACGCATCAACATGGTCATTTTAGCGAGTTGTTCTTCCGTCAGAAAACGATCGGCATGGCCCCACGCGCGATTGAGATTTTCCAGTTGAAGAACTCTCTCGGCAGCGACCTTCGCGGCATCGTCAAGATCCGCGCCTGCCGTATCCAGTCGCTCGGCCAGTCGATACCATGCATCAACTGACGAAGGATAAAGACGTGTCGCCGTCGAGAGATCCTCGATCGCCAGAATCTGAAGCTGATCGTCCCCGTGCAGCAGCCCGGCGTTCCAACGCATTTCAGCCCGCAATCGGTAGCTGAAAACGTTGCGGCGATCAGCGGAAATCAGATTCTCGCAGGCTTGCAACGCTTCATCGGCCAGTTTGCGACTGTCGTCTTCCGCTTTGCTGAGTTCAGTTTTCGCTCCAGTTTCAGTGACAGCAACGTCCGTTTCCGCCGCGCGCAATGCCACAGCCCCAGAAAGACGATACGACAAAACTTCCGCAATTCGTTGGCGCGGAGTCACACTTTGGGGATCTGCCTGGACGGCTTGCTGAAACTGGTCAAGAGCCCTGGACGGAAATGGAACGTTGATTAGAAATGAATTACCGATCCGGATATGATTTTCCGCAGATGTAACCGGCAGCAGACCGTAGCGCATAATCACCGTGCAGGCCGCCAGGCATCCGGCGGCCCACAGTACGCTGAGTTTTTGTCCATTGAAATGCGACTGAGGACCATCGCCGGGAATTCCCGCCGCCAGACACATCAGAAGCGTGATCATCACCGCCGGCATCTCGAAACCACCCGCAGCCAGCAGATTGATCATGATGGCCGACGCGGCAGCAAGGCAGGCTGCTGAATCCACAGGTCGAAACGACGGCTGGCCACGCGAAATCAATAGTAAAGCCCCACCGAGCAGCAGCAGGCGAGTTGGTTCGGAAGTCCATTCGTCAGAGCCTTTGAACCAGGTCCAGGCAATGTGCAAGAGAAATCCGCTCAGGATTCCTCCAGCCACGATTCGCAGCGGCCGGACACGCGGAGCGACCTGTTTTACGACCGGCGCAGAAAAAACTGTCGTCTTCTGGACGTGGGGCACGTTTTTATCGTGCCCGGCACGATGGAATCGTGCCCCACTTATTTCTGTCTCAGTCCTTGTCTGATCGCCCTGTATTTCCTGTGGACTCCGTTCTGTCGGACGTTGCATCAGACGCCAACCCGTGCAACCAATGACCAGCAACAGTCCAGAGAGACCGATCAAACCGCTGGAAGACCATGCATCCAGCACAAAATTATGCGGGTCACGAATCTCTTCACTTGATTCGTCTGCCTTGTGCTGCAGGTAAACCTGTCGAAAATTTCCCGGACCCGCGCCGGTCAAGGGCTGGTCTCGAAGCATCTTTAACGTGCCGGTCCAGTACAACAACCTGAATTGCAGCGATCGTGGTGATTCGAGAATCACCTCTTTGTCCAGTCCTCCGATTGCGACGACAATCCCGACTGCCATTGCCGTAATCAGGCTGCCAGCCACAAGCCAACGGAACGCATTCTGAACGGCTGACAGGCGAATTCTTCGAAGCAGCAGAATGCCCAGGCCGACACCTGTCCCCAGCCATGCCGATCGACTCTTCGTCAGGATCAGGCAATAGGTAATCAGGCAAACCTGAATCACCAGTAACATCGTACTTCGCCATGAAGCCCTGCGTCGTTCGCGGACTGTCGATGACGCCTGCCCGATCAACAGCACCAGGCCTGTTGCCAGAATTCCCGCCAGCGTATTTGCCAGTGAGAAAGTCGCAAACGGTTCCGAACTGCTCAACAGTCGATTCTCCCACGCGATGCGCGAGGAACCGTACATCGGGATTTCACGTTCCTGAAACTGCTGAGTGATCTCATTCATGCGTGCGAATTGCGACGCCTCACCACTAGCCAGCGCCTGATCAAGCTCCACGCGCAGGCTGCGATACCATTCCGACTGTTCTGCATAGAACACATGATGCTGCCAGATTCCGAAACAACTGAGTCCGACGCACATCGCAATCACAACCGCGATCCCCTGTGCTGCGGTCTGTTGATTCTGAAACAGCGACCGAAAAATTCGCCAGGCGACCAACATCCCGATCCATTCAAACGTCAGATTCAATGCCGCTCGACGATCACCTTCAACCTGAAATACAGCCAGCGTTGAAATCACATGCCCGATGGCAATCAGCAATACGCCAAGATCGATCGCGTCAAACCGAGGCCGCCGCAGCTGTGCTTCATCCGTGGCCCAACATTGCTGCAATTCATGCAGCAACCCCAGCAGAGTCCAGAGCACGGTCAGGTGCAGCCCGAGACCACTCACGGCTTCTTCGGTTGGCCACAGAAAACCTGCCGTCAGCAGAGCGAACGCCAGCATGGAAATCGAGAATTGCATTCGCTACCGCCTCTGCTTCTCCTGCATCTCATTGACAGATCGTCGCCCTACCGTTTCCAGAATTGCGATCACCGCCAGGACGCAGAAGATCAACGCCAGCACCAATGTCGCTCCGGTCCAGTCGGGCACTTTGTACAGCAGCAGTCCGCCGAGACCGGTCATCATCGTCGTGAGGTGAATGGTCAGGACGGCATGTGCGGGTTTCATGCCCAGTTCAACGAGTCGATGCGAAAAATGACTCTTGTCACCATGAAACGGACTTCGCCCCTGACTCAGACGAATCAAAACCACAGAACAGAAGTCGTACAACGGCACAGCCATGACACACAGCGGAGCCAGCATCACATGCCGACTTCCCGTACTTTCATAAAATGTGCCGGTGACAGTCAATGTCGCCAGCAGAAACCCGATCAGATTGCTGCCACAGTCCCCCATAAAGATACTCGCTGGAGGTCTGTTCCAAACCAGGAATCCCATCAGGGAACCTGCCAGCAACAATAACGGCACCGCAACCGACCACGCAGGCGTCCTGACCATCACAATCAGGATGGCCGCGAAGATCAACGACGCAATCACACCGATGCCCGCCGAAAGCGCATCCATATTGTCGAGGAAGTTCATCGCATTCGTGAGCACCAGAATCCACAGGACCGTTGCGATAAATCCAAACCAGGGTTGACTGACAAACACGGTCGCGCGCACGCCCGATGCGACAACGCCGACCGCTACCAATACTTGCAACCCAAGGCGAAACTTCCATGACAGATTCCAGCGATCGTCCGCCAGACCGGTCAGGAATAACACGCAGGCACCGATGCCAATCGCCAGAAACTGGGCCAGCCGTTCGGGCGTCTGCTGAATGGCTTCGACGACAGGATCGATCCCCGCCAGATGTTTAGATCCGCTTATCAGACACGCGACCACAACAGCCACAGTCGGGATCATAAAGCCCAGAAAAATGGCAATTCCGCCGCCCCGCGGCGTCGGCTGGAAATGCACTTTGCGATCACCCGGTAAATCGATCAACCTCAGGGCAGGTGCCCACTTACGAATGAGCGGAGTAATAGCGCAGGACAATCCAGCAGCGGTCAGAAATCCTGCAATCAAGAACTCCAGCATCAGTCAAAACCCGCCGACATGTGAGAAAAACGCAATGGTGGCAGGTTGTACGCCACAATCCGGCAGTCGAGCGAAGTGAAAAGCCTGCGAAGTGAAATAGAGCTCGTTTTTGCCCGGAATACGCCTTTCTCGCCAATAGTTAAAAAAACTTGGCAGGTGTTCTGGTCAGGAATTGAGTATACTCCGACAACTTGCCCTCGTAGCTCAGCAGGATAGAGCGGCGCTTTCCTAAAGCGCAGGCCACAGGTTCGACTCCTGTCGGGGGTATTTCAAAACACCATGTTTTCGCACAGGCGCAGACAGGAATGCGAGCCGACGGAGCGATGTCGCCTACGGCATCGGGTTAAACGAAAACACTCCAGATCGTCCCTAAATCAACAGTCCGCTTGCCTCGGTGGTAGCATCGTATGGTTCAGCAACGTGCCCGGCAGCCAGATTCGCTTCCACCTGGGCAAGCCAGAGTGGAAAGCGGCGTGATGGGAATCGCGCCCCGATCTGGTTTCCAAATTTGGCT
>CAMAVB010000120.1 GCA_945861465.1 Candidatus Kuenenia stuttgartensis | reverse complement strand
AACATCTTCATATGAACCGAACATCACTTGCCATTCTCACATCGATCATCGCATTGATCGCGATGATGTTGATGCTGCGAGAGCCGAAACAGTCGGCTCAGGCAGGTGATCCGATCATCGTCTTCTGTGCTGCGAGCAATCGTGCGGTCTTTGAAGTGATACGGGCGGACTATGAAAAGGAATTCGCACGTTCGGTGCAGGTTCAGTACGGACCGTCACAGACGTTGCTGTCGTCGATTGAAGTCAGCGGGACTGGAGATTTGTTTCTGCCGGCAGACGACAGCTATCTCGAGATCGGGCGCGAAAAGCACCTGGTCGCCGAGCAGATTCCTCTGGCAACCATGCATGCTGTCGTGGCCGTTGCCAAGGGCAATCCCCTCGGAATTACTTCATTTGCCGATTTGCTCAAATCTAACGTGAGATTGGTGCAGTCCAATCCCGATGCGACGGCCATTGGGAAAATTACTCGGGCGACTTTGCAATCGACTTCGCAGTGGGAACTGCTGGAAAAGGCGACGACGGCCTTTCGCACGACGGTGACCGATGTGGCCAACGATCTGGTTGTCGGAGCAGCAGATGCAGGCATCGTGTATGACGCTGTTCTGCATGAGTATCCTCAACTTGAAGCAGTTCACATTCCCGAACTGAAATCTGCTGTTTCACCGGTTGCCGTCGGCGTCATCGCTTCGTCAAAGCAGCCTGCCATCGCCTTGCATTTTGCACGTTATTTGGCAGCCAAAGATCGTGGCCTCAAGCACTACGCTGAACATGGATTTCAGGTAACAACAGGCGACGTGTGGGTCGATGTTCCGGAATTGTCACTGTTCGCGGGATCGATGCTGCGACCTGTGATTGAGGACACGATCACGGCCTTTGAAAAACGCGAAGGTGTGCATGTCAGTCGAATTTACAACGGTTGTGGAATTCTGGTGGCTCAGATGAAGGGAGGTCAGCATCCCGACGCATATTTTGCCTGCGACCGGGAGTTCATGAATCAGGTCACGGATTTGTTTTCAATTCCGGTCGATGTGTCCGAGAATGAGCTGGTGATCCTGGTCCAGAAAGGCAACCCGGAGAAGATTGCGGATCTGAGGGATCTGGGACGAAAAGGTCTGCGAGTCGGCATCGGGCACGAGAAACAATGTGCGATGGGCTGGCTGACTCAGAATACGCTGCAGGAAGCCGGTGTGCAGAAGGAGGTCATGGAAAACGTCACTGTGCAGTCTGCCACGGGCGACATGCTCGTCAATCAACTCAGCACCGGATCGCTCGACGCTGCGGTCGTCTATCTCAGCAATGCTGCGGGTGCCGGCGATAAACTGGATGCCATCCGGATTCAGGGAATTGAATGTTCAGTCGCAACTCAGCCATTCGCAGTGTCTAAGGCCACACGCCACGCGCAATTGACCTCACGGCTGTTTGAGCAATTATGCACAGCGGAGTCACGCGATTCGTTTGAAGCGGAAGGATTTCGCTGGCGAGCAAAGTAGTCGAGACTGCCCAGGTGAATAATGCTCTGTCAGTGATGGATTGATGGGTTGTGTGCCACTGGCTCTGCCAGTGTTTCATGCCGCTGAACAACACTGGCAGAGCCAGTGGCACACATCAAAGCACGGTTGACAATGCGCTGTGAGTCTGTCTGATTAACGCTGTTTTCATGAGCGGCAAGGCGCTAGACCTGCACGTCTGAAACGATAGTCAATGGGCGAGTGAATTGTCCCAGGCTCCGGGAAAAATTTCGGCCTATTCAATGCCACCTGCGTAGTCCTCCAAAGCGGGGTAACGTGACTTTAGCCTTGTTTCCTACACTGACGGGTGACTCAGTTCATCGTTTTTGCAGGGAAGGAAAAAGTCATGCCAGGAAAGGCAGCCAAGGTTCGCTTGTCGGAAAAGCAGATGGACATCTTACGGAAGATCAGCCGCGAAGCAACAGCTTCGGTACGTCTGGTTCAGCGTAGCCGAATCATTCTGCTTGGGTTTGAGGGATTGCTCAACGAAGAAATAGCTGGCGAAGTGAGCGTGAATCAAAGACAGGTAGGGCGTTGGCGGCGACGATGGCAGGAGTCGTTCGATGCGCTGATCAGCATTGAATGCAACGAGTCGATAGCCGCGCTGCGATCTGCGATTGAAGAGGTACTCAGTGACGCGCCGCGTGCAGGCAGCCCGGGAACGTTTACTGCAGAACAGGTGACACAGATCATCGCGATTGCCTGTGAACCTCCGGCGAATTCTGGTCGACCGATCAATTACTGGACTGCTCGTGAGATCGCCGCTGAAGCGCAGAAGCGTGGCGTGATCAAATCCATTTCCGCTCGACAGGTGAGCCGTTATCTCAAAGCTGCGGCCCTGCAGCCGCATCGCTGCCGGTACTGGCTGAATCCGAAGGAGAAGGATCCAGAAGTCTTTCAGGCTCAGGTTGAGATCGTCTGTCAGACGTATCTGGAGGCTCCGGAGCTGTATTTTCAGCACCATACGCATACGGTCAGTACCGATGAAATGACAAGCATTCAGGCTCTGGAACGCACTGCCGAACATATTCCGATGCAGCCCGATCACCCAGAACGAATTGAGTCCGAATACAAACGACACGGCACTGTCTGTCTGATCGGAAACTGGGAAGTGGTCGAGGGTCAGATGATCGCCCCTACAATTCGAGCGACTCGCACCAACACGGATTTCCTGTGGCACGTCGCCCACACGACACAAACCGACCCGGATGCCAAGTGGGTGTTTCTCGTAGACAGGCTGAACATTCACTGTTCCGAAGAGCTCGTAAAATACGTGGCTGACATTGAAAAACTCGCACAATCGACACTTGGGCAGAAAAATCGCTGCGGAATCCTCAAATCAATGGCGTCGCGTCAGGAGTTTCTGTCCGACAAAAGTCACCGAGTCCGCTTTGTCTACCTGCCATTGCATTCGTCATGGCTGAACCAGATCGAAAGGATTTTCGGCATCGTGCGAGGTCGCGTTCTGCGTCGCGGAAGTTTCCACTCAACCGCGGAGCTGAAACATCGCATGCAGGAATTCATCACCTATTTCAATAACACGTTCGCCACGCCATTTGACTGGACTTACACTGGCCGTCCGCTCACCACCAAACGCGATTCCCGGCCAAAAACATGGAAGGAAAAATGGGCTGCCAAACAACACTTCAAGAAAACTTCACTCGCCATGGCACACTAATTCGGACGTCTAGGTCTAGCCGCCGGTTTTTGCAGGCGAATTACCCGCAGCAAGCGCCTTGCGGCGCACAAATTTGATGTATCGGCACAGACTCTGAGCAGTCCTGGACGGAAATCCGGATCAGACATCGCAGTGACCCGAAGAACATATTCAGGATGAAAAGCATGAGTTGCTGTCTCCGGGTCGTCGGTAGCAGTTTATGGTTGCTGATCTCGACACTCTGTCTGCCGACAGCGGTGTGCGCGGAAGAGACGCCTGAATTCTTTCGGGGCCTGAATCTCAATGGGCCGTCCGTCGTCATTGACGGCAACATTTGGGACGGAGCCGACTCGAAGTCGTATGCCTGCAGCGACAAAGCGTTTGAGAATCAGAACGTGCCCCTCGTGCCGACGACTGATGCCGAGCGGGCAAAGATGATTCGCAGCAGCCGATGGGGAGGAAACCGCGTCGAGCTTTCCAACATCCCGCCGGGAGTCTATACGTTGTTTCTCTACGTCTGGGAAGACAATGATGCTGAGACGTTTTCCATCGCTGTCAACGGACGAACGGTACAGGATCGTTACAACAGCGGCAAGACAGGGCACTGGGAGAAACTAGGTCCGTGGCCCGCTACGATCAGGAATGATCAAAACCTTGTGCTGACGAGTAAGGGGGGCACTGCGAATTTCTCCGGCGTAGAACTCTGGAAGGGAAACTACGACGGGCTCGGTGGGCCGATTCGTGACGAGGACCTCGCGTTCTTTGAGCAACGTATTCGTCCGCTGCTCGCCAATAAATGTTATGAGTGTCACAGTGCTGAGTCGAAGGAACTGCAGGGATCGCTGTTAGTCGATTCACGAACGACGCTTCGCCGGGGCGGTGCAAAAGGGCCTGCTGTCGTCGCAGGTGATCCCGATCACAGCCTGTTGATTGAAGCCGTCCGTTACAAGAATGACGACATGCTGATGCCGCCCGATGGAAAGCTCTCAGACGCGGAAATTGCGGATCTCGAACACTGGGTGAAACTCGGCGCGCCTGACCCGCGTTCGACCGCTACGAAGCATCTCGGAAAACAGATCGACCTCGCTGCCGCGCGGGAGTTCTGGTCTCTGAGGCCAATCTCCAGTCCGCCGATCCCGGTCGTGAAGCTTGCGAATTGGCCGCTCACCGAAATCGATCACTTCATTCTTGCCAAACAGGAAATACAGGAACTCACTCCGGCGCGAGATGCAGATAAGCGTGCGTTGATTCGTCGCGCGACGTACGATCTGATCGGATTGCCTCCCACTCCGGACGAAGTGAATGCCATGCTCGCCGACGATTCTGCGATCGCATTCTCCCGCGTTGTAGAACGGTTACTGGCTTCACCCCGTTACGGCGAACGCTGGGGACGTCATTGGCTGGATGTTGTCCGTTATGCAGACACCGCCGGAGATAATTCAGACTATCCCATCCCGCAGATCCACAGATATCGCGACTGGGTCATTGATGCCTTCAACGAGGACCAGCCATACGACGAGTTCGTGCGCGATCAGATTGCAGGCGATCTACGAGGCGGCACGACCGACGAGCAACGTAACGAGCGAATCATTGCCACGGGATACCTTGCCAATGCCCGTCGCTTCGGTTCTCGCGTCGATGATTACCCGCAACATCTTACAATTGAAGACACGATCGACAATCTGGGTCGAAGCTTTCTGGGGCTGACGATCAGTTGTGCCCGCTGTCACGATCACAAGTTTGACCCGATCACCAATCGCGACTACTACGGCCTGTACGGCATCTTTCACAGCACCCGTTATCCATGGCCGGGAATTGAACTTGACAAACGGCAACGCGAATTCGTGCCGCTTGTTGCTCCGGAGAAGCGAGCTGAAATGGAACAGGCTCTCATTGCGCGGGCGAAAGAGCAGTCTCGTCTGGATGATGACGTAAAGAAACTCAAAGACGCGCTCAAGAAAACTCCTGAAAGTGAACAGAAGGATGCAACGCAGGCGCTGCAGGACGCCGAACGCCGCGCGAAGGATTATCTCGAACAGACTCCGCTCGTCGAGACAGCCTACGCCGTGGCGGAAGCCCAAACGCCTGACGACGTAGCCATTCAGCTCAAGGGAGATCCCGCTCGTCCAGGCGATATTGTTCCACGGCATTTCCTGACCGTGCTCGGTGGCGAAGAGTTGCCCGCCGACCTGAACGTCAGCGGACGCGAGCAATTGGCTGAGTGGATTCTGGCGAAGGAAAATCCGCTGTCGGCCCGCGTCATGGTCAATCGAATCTGGCAACATCATTTTGGCCGCGGACTTGTGCCGACTCCGAACGATTTTGGCAAGCAAGGGAAACCACCGACGCATCCGGAACTGCTGGATTATCTGGCCTCGCAGTTCCGGACAAACGGCTGGTCGATTAAGTTCATGCACCGACTGATCATGAATTCCCGAACGTATCAGCAGTCTTCGGCACGGGATCCGAATGCCATGCTGCAGGACCCGACGAATGAATGGCTGGCTGGTTTTCCTCGTCGTCGGCTTGATGCGGAGTCAATTCGCGATACGCTGCTGGTACTCGGAGGAAATCTCGACCTTTCGCCTGCCGGAGCACATCCGTTTCCGCCGCAACACACGTGGGACTTCACGCAGCACAAACCATTCAAAGCCGTCTACGAATCCAATCACCGCAGCGTCTACCTGATGACTCAGCGGATTCAGCGACATCCGTTTCTGGCCATCTTCGACGGGGCTGATCCATCAACGAGCACGGCTGCGCGGATGATGAGTACCACGCCGTTGCAGGCATTGTATCTGCTAAATGACGAATTTGTTCATAAGCAGGCCGCCGCACTGGCAGGTCGCCTGTTTGTGGAGTCCGACGACGATTCGTCGCGCATCGCACGAGCGTGGATGCTGATGTTCGGGCGTCCGCCTGATTCAGGCGAAAATGCTGCGGCGGCTGAGTTTCTGGTGAACACTCGCCACAAACTTCAGTCAATCGACGTACAAGAGGATATACTGGACCAGCAATGTTGGGAGGCTCTTCTTCGTTCCTTGATGCGACTGAATGAATTTGTGTATTTGGATTAGGTCGGAACTCAACATGGGATCAAACGTTATGGGTGCGACACACGTTACCGTCACAATTCGCAATCCGGCCGCACCGGAGAGAACGTGGCAAAGTTTGTTCCTTGTTGATACTGGTGCAACCGATTCTCTTGTTCCGCGAGATGAACTTGAGTCCATCGGATTGAAGGCCAAGGGGCGTCGAAGTTACGAGTTGGCAGACGGGAGTGAATTGCAGATGGACATTACAACTGCAGATATCGAATTCATGGGGGAAATCGTTGGCGGCACGATCATTATGGGTGATCCGGGGACTGAACCAATTCTCGGAGTGACGGCGCTGGAATCGGTTGGCATTGATGTCGATCCGAGAAACCAGACTTTGAAACGACTGCCGGCAGTTCGACTGAAGAAGCTACGTGCCAAATTTCAGGATCAATCAGAAGCCTGATGAATTCGTTATCTTGAGAGCAAACATGTCACAGAATCTACCCCGCCGACACATCCTCCAAAGTCTCGCCGCTGGTTCACTCTTGATGCCGGGGCTGCTTTCGGAGTTACTGGCTGATTCGCCAGTCCAGACTCCGGACGATCCACTTTCCCCGAAGCCCACACACTTTCCGGCAAAGGCGAAGCAAGTCATCTTCGTTTTTTCCAACGGCGGCGCGTCGCACATGGACACGTTTGACTACAAGCCGGAACTGTTCAAAGCTGACGGCAAGATGATGGGCACCGGAGGTGGGTTGTCCAACGAACAGCGTGTGCTCCTTAAGCCGCTGTGGGAGTTCAAACCTGGTGGCAAGTGCGGGACATTAGTCAGCGACCTCTTTCCGCATCTGCGCGAACGCATGGATGACATCTGCGTCATCAAGTCCATGAATGGAAATGACAACGAACATTACAACGCCACGCTCGGCATGCACACCGGTTCTTTTTTCTTCTCGCGCCCCAGCATCGGATCGTGGGTGAGTTACGGCCTGGGGACGACGAATCAAAACCTGCCTTCGTTCATCGCACTTGCTCCACAGATGCCGTATGCCGGGACTCAGATCTTCAACAACGACTTTCTGCCCGCCTACCATCAGGGCGTCCGCGTCGTGGGAGGGAAAGAGCCGATCGCCAATCTGAACCGCCGCACAACACAGCGTGGACTGCAGGAACTTGAACTTGGCCTTGCCGATGTGCTCAATAATCGTCACCTTCAACAGCGGGCAAACGACAGCGATCTGTCCGCTCGGATCCGCAGTTTCGAGACGGCTTTTCACATGCAATCCGATGCTCCTGAAGCATTCGACGTGGGTACGGAGAATGACGACACTCTGTCCATGTATGGTCTCAAACGCGGCGAGAGTGAAGGATTTGGCTGGCAGTGTCTTGTCGCTCGACGACTCGCAGAACGCGGCGTGCGGTTTATTGAACTGGTTGACGGCAGCAGCAGCGACAATTGGGACCAGCACGGAAATATGGCGGAACATGCGGACCACGCAAAGGCGATCGACCAACCTCTCGCCGGTCTGCTGCAGGATCTGAAAGAGCGCGGCATGCTGGAAGACACGCTCGTCGTCTGGACGACCGAATTTGGCCGCACGCCCGGCGTCGATGGCGATAAAGGCCGCGGACATCACAGCGCCTGCTTCTCATCCTGGCTGGCCGGCGGCGGCGTCAAGGGCGGCATGAGCTATGGCAGCACTGACGACATTGGAGCGACAGTTGCGGAAAATGGAGTACACGTCCACGATTTCCATGCCACCATCCTGCACCTTCTCGGCATCGACCACACCCGCCTGACCTGGCGACACGCCGGTCGTGATTACCGCCTCACCGATGTCCACGGCCACATCGTCCGGGATATCCTCGCGTAACGCGGCGAAGCCTCGAATCCGAAGGCCGAATTTCGAAATCACAAAGAACAACGGTCGAAAAGATGCGCAGTTGTTGAAAAGAAGGGATCTAAACAAGCGAACTTTGGAGTGCGGTGACTCTTCACCTCTTTCTTTTTCATCAAGGCAAGAAGATTACGGGTAAGAAAATTAAGCTCACGCTGCTCCCAATTTTCAACCCAAAATCTTCTTGCCTGCTGCCTTTCTCAATCATCTTGGATCAAGGCAGATCACTGTTCTCCCAAAAATGTTCCCCGCCCCAGACACTTGACTCGCTCATTTTCCTGCCCCGCATTTTTCTGCCTACCGCCAACTGAAGTCTGTCAACTTAACGCTGACTCACGGTACTTTGTGAACGCAACGACGTGCGATTGAATCTGTCAAGAGGCACAAGTACCAAGAGGCACAAGTACCAGTCACGTTACAAAGGACAAGAGGCACAAGTACCAGTCACGTTACAAAGGAAACTGAGGTTTTTATGCTGTTTTGGAGAGGTAGTGAGAGAAGATTGTCGCAAGGCGACAGACGTCCGCCGACGGAGCGGCGGACCTACGTAGGCGAGCCGCTCCGTCGGCTCGCGCTAAACACTAAGTCTACTAAGTCTACGGTGTCCGGCACGAATGGCGTCTGCGAATGGCGTCTGTACGTTCCACAAGTCGAGGTGACAAGCCCTTCGTCACCGTGTAGACTCCGTCGCCCCGCTGAGCGACCCTGATTGATTCCGCAGAGTTGCACCCAATCCACGAGGCGGAAAAGTTCAACGCGCGATCTATAGGTCGGCTAAACGCCCGATCCGGAAACCCCAACAGAGTCACGCCATGCCCCCGATTGTGAGAAACATACTGGCAGTCATCGCGGGCTTTCTGGTTGGGAGCGCGGTCAACATGGCGATTATCTCGGTCGGTCCGATGGTGATCCCGCCACCCGAGGGCGTCGACATGTCGGACATGGACAAGTTCGCCGAGAACCTCAAGCTGCTCAAATCTACTAACTTCATCGCACCTTGGCTGGCGCACGCTTTGGGCACACTTGTCGGTGCATTGATTGCTACCAAGGTGGCGGCCAGCCACAAGATGAAGTTCGCGCTCGGCATTGCTGTGTTATTCCTGTTGGGCGGCATCACGATGGTGTCAATGTTTGGCGGGCCGTTGTGGTTCAACGTGCTGGACCTGATCGGGGCCTACTTGCCCATGGGATACCTTGGGGGCAAGCTGGGTGGATGGAAAAGATCGGAATCGGATTGAGACATATTGCAAAAGTACCAGTCACTTTACAAAGGACCAGTCACTTTACAAAGGAAACTGCCAGGGCATATGATGAGAAAACCGGGTGGCGCATGAAAGGTGCCAACCACATTTGCAACGTGTCTGGTCAATTTGATGGTGATGAGCAGGCACAGGTTGAAGGCCCAAAACACGATAACGAATTCACCGCGAACTTCTTGACGGAGAGTCTGTGATCAAGAGCGAAGAACTGCAACCTCTGGCTCCGATTCTTCCTGACTGGCGAAAACGGCAAGGCAAATGATGTTCACCGACAAATCATGAAAACCTGGCAACAACCCTGGTTTTCTAACAGCCCGGCATTAGCCGTAGACCGCGTTCATCACGCGCCCGTCGCAGATCTGAATCGGGCGGTTGACGGGATCAAAGTAGTGCTGATGCGGGTCGATACCAAGGCTGGAGAAGATCGTCGCCATCACGTCCCAGGGACCGTACGCATCCGTATGAGGATAGGCTCCTCGACTGTCAGATTCTCCCACGACAGATCCTCGCTGGACTCCGGCTCCTGCCAGAGCGATCGAATAGACCCAACTCCAGTGTTTGCGTCCCGGAGTCGCTCCGATAAAATTCTTCTCCAGCGCAACCAGCGGAGCGCGGCCGAATTCGCCCATGCAGACGACAAGCGTACTGTCCAGCATGCCGCGCTGATCCAGATCCTCAATTAAAGCAGAGAACCCCTGGTCGAATCGCGGCAAAAGATGGTTCTGCAGCCCGTGGAAGATATCGTTGTGCGTATCCCAGCCGTACAGATCTGTATTCATTGGGTCAAGATCCTGTCCGCGGCTGTTGTGGGACGAGAACACAGTCACCAGTGGAACGCCAGCCGCGACAAGTCGGCGAGCCAACAGACATGCCTGGCCGGAACGATTGCGTCCGTAACGGTTTCGCAGAGTCTCCGGCTCTTTGGAAAGGTCAAAAGCCTCACGGGCATTCTGGCGAGCCAGCATGTCAAACGCCCGCTGATACAGCACATTCTTGTCCAACGCTAACTGCTGATTTTCCATCGCCTGCATGTTGTGTTCGATGGCCGCCAGCAGCGATTGTCGCGACGTCATGCGCACCGGCGGCAGATCGGAATGAGGCAACAAAGTTGGAACTGCGATCTCGTCTCGTGTCACATCTCCCAGCGTCAGCGGATCGAAACCTTTCCCAAGGAGTCCACCGAATTGCCCGGGACCTTCAATCAGCGGAACAAACGCCGGTCCGTTCAGATGAATGGCTGTTTGAGCAAATTCCACACTCGGACGAACCCTCTGGAGGATCGCACCGTGACATGGCAGGTCATCGGGTGAAGGTAACGGGTTGCCTGATTTTCGCCGATGGTAGCGGCCGGTCATGGACAGATAAAACGCCGAACCGTGATCGAGATCTTCGTGAGCCATGCTGCGGACAATGCAGAGTCGATCGGCGATCTTCGCGATTTGTGGCATATGCTCACTAAACCGCACCCCGGGAATCGCGGTGGCGATCGAATCAAACGCTCCTCGGATCTGTTCCGGTGCATCCGGCTTGGGATCCCACATGTCGATCTGGCTTTGGCCACCACTGGCGAACAAGACGATCACGGACTTCGCTTTACCAAAGCCCGGAGCATCCGCCGCAACGGAATCCGCTGCCATTGTGCGTTGCGGAATCAGCCCCGGCAAAGCCCAGTTCATTCCGGCAAGGCCACCGATCCGCATCCATTCGCGCCGTCGAAATCGTGTGCCGGATTCGCCTGGTTGAATGAAGCTCAGCATAATCGGACTCGGACTCGACGCCACCAGTAGGATCCGGGTGATCGGGCGGACAATGTAGAGGTATGGATTGCCCCGGAATGGCGCAGCATAGCAAAAAACGCAGCTCAGTGGCTCGGCAACTGAGATTCAGTGGGACAATCGCGGCCTCTGTTGCGACTTTCGTAAGGACCGGCGCAGAAATAACTGTCGTCTTTTGGACGTGAGGCACGTTTATAACGTGCCCGGCACGATGGAATCGTGCCCCACTTATTTCTGTCTCAGTCCTAAGTCGATACCGGCCCAACATTCGCGACAGTTGCTCCGAAATCGCCGACGCCTACACTGCGCAAATCTGTTTTGCGGACTTTCTTCAAAAAGCTCTGCCAGTGCAGCAGAATCGAGCCACCACTCCACATCATCACGAGACACGATCCGCATGACTTTCTCCGGGCTGGAATGCCTTAACTTTGACAACCAGTTCACGCAGAATTTGCCTGCCGACTCCAACGCATCCAACTCCCGGAGGCAAGTCCGAAATGCGTGCTATTCGCGAGTCATGCCGACGAAGGTTGCGGACCCGAAACTGATTGCATGGTCGCGGGAAGTCGCCGAGTTGCTCGACATGGACGGCGATCCGTTTGCCACAAACGACGCTGGCGAAGTCTTCGGTGGTAATCGAGTGCTCTCCGGCATGGATCCGTTTGCCATGTGTTACGGTGGGCATCAGTTTGGCAACTGGGCTGGTCAGCTGGGTGATGGGCGGGCAATCAACCTGGGTGAAGTCCTCAATCGCCGGGATCAACGCTGGATGCTGCAACTGAAGGGCGCGGGGCCGACGCCGTATTCACGCACGGCGGACGGACTGGCCGTGTTGAGATCATCGGTGCGAGAGTTCCTGTGCAGCGAAGCCATGTTTCATCTGGGCGTGCCGACGACCCGAGCCCTCAGTCTGGTGCTGTCCGGAGAGAAGGTCGTCCGTGATATGTTCTACGACGGCAATCCCCAACGCGAACTCGGGGCCATCGTGTGTCGAGTCGCCCCATCGTTCACACGATTCGGGAACTTCCAGATCCTGGCCGCGCGCGGCGAACTGGATGTGCTGCGGCAGTTGGTGGATCACACAATTCGGCTCGACTTTCCGCATCTCGGTGAACCATCGACAGAAACGTACGCAGCGTGGTTCTCGGAAATCTGCCGCACCACGGCGGACATGATCGTCCACTGGATGCGCGTGGGGTTTGTGCATGGGGTGATGAACACTGACAACATGTCCATTCTGGGTCTTACCATTGATTATGGTCCGTATGGCTGGCTTGAGAACTATGATCCAGACTGGACGCCCAACACGACCGATGCGAGTGGCCGACGTTATCGTTTCGGACAACAGCCGCAAATCGCGCTCTGGAATCTGGCTCAACTGGGGCAGGCACTGGTGTCACTGTTTGAGACAATTGAACCGTTGCAGGCGGGGATTGATTTGTACTCCACGTATTTCAATACCGAGTGCCGCGCGATGATGCTCCGAAAACTGGGCCTGAGCGTCATCGAAGCGCAGACGGAGGCTGACACCGCGCTCACCAATGATATCCTCGACGTGATGTATCCGGTTGAAACCGATATGACGATCTTCTATCGTCGGCTGGCTTCGATGCCTCTCGACGGAACGTCAGACGAACTGGATGTTTCAGTGCTGGCGGCGCTAACTGATGCGTATTACCGACCCGAACAACTGACGACAGATTACCGAGCGACTGCGATCGGGTGGCTGCATCGGTATCGTGATCGGGTGCGACTGGAAGGTATTTCCGATGCCGATCGCCGGGTGCGCATGAATGCTGTCAATCCAAAATACGTGCTCCGAAACTATGTGGCGCAGCTGGCGATAGACAAAGCGGATCAGGGAGACTACACGCTGATTTCCGAATTGCTGGAATTGCTGCGGCATCCGTATGACGAACAGCCGGACAAGGAACAGTTCGCGGCAAAACGCCCCGATTGGGCTCGCGAGCGTGCTGGCTGTTCCATGCTGTCGTGCAGTTCGTAGTGCTTGGTCAGTGATGGTTTGATGGGTTGTGTGCCACTGGCTCTGCCAGTGCTTCATGGCGATGGAGAACACTGGCAGAGCCAGTGGCACACATCAAAGCACGGTTGACAATGCACTAGTGCTTGAGGACCGTGAGCCGGAAGGCGATTGTTCAATTTGAAATTTGAAATTTGAAATACAAATCGCGGGGCGTTGCCCACGCGGTTAAACGATTGTGCCATCCTCAACCGCCTGATCCTCAACCGCCTGAGGTATAGCAGTCGGTGAATGTCTGAAAAGAACGCAAAAACATCGGCGGTTAGCGGCATTCCGCTCTCCTTTTTCGATGAAATCAACAAACCGCTGGCTGCGGGAAATTGAACTGCAGAAGCGGCGGTTTAGGACCGCTCAATGAGAAAAAATGCAGAATCGATGAACCCTGTATCGCTCTTGCGTGTCGCGGGAGTATCATCCCCGGTCGGTGGCTTTGGCTGTCGCTGAATTCGTGCGAATTCGGAAGCTCATTGGCGAAATCACATACATCGCATTTCCATTCAGCCGATCGATCTGTCGCGATCGATCACATTCCTGTCAACACTCAATGGCTGGTCGTCATGTCTGCCCGTCAGTCAGGATCTTTGGATGTCGTCCTGAATCCAACACTCAATGTTTCCAATTCCGCCGTCGATTCTCCCGTAAGAATCGATGCTGCGGCCTCGATTCAGAAATCCACATCGTCGACAGCTCCGGCCAGAGACATCCCGGCAACGACGGTTCGCGCCTTGGTGCTGGGTTTGATGGCGGCAGCTGCGTATTCCGTTGCGAATCTCGCGCTACGAGGGCTCTCACGACCAGACGGCGGCATGGGTTGGGACATGTGGGTCGCAGGGACGAAAGCGTTCCCGACATTTTTCGTGGCCATCGTGCTGCTGGCGATTCGCCGTTCTCGTGGACAAACATCGTTTGCCGCATGGAGTTTCGTCTGGCCCATTGCCGTTGCAGCATTCTTCAATCAGTTTGGCGGCAATTTTGCCTTTCAGGTATCACTCAGCAAAATCGGTTTGGCGATTTCAGTCCCGATCTGTTTTGCCTCCATCATCTGCAGTGGAGCAATCGTCGGACGCTACGTGCTGGGAGATCAGGTCAGCATTCGAACGGGCATTAGCATTGGCATGATGGTGGCATCGATCGTGTTTCTTTCGACCGCAGCACAGAATCGTGCAGCCGTGCTCCCGACAGTGGAAGATTGGGGCACAGCGACCGGTGTTGCATTGGCCGTTTTCTCGGGACTGGCCTATGGAATCACAGGTGTCTACATTCGCAAGGCGGTCAGATCGCAAATGCCGGTGGCCGCGACGCTGTTCCTGTTCAGCGCCGCTGGTTTCCTGATGTTGTGTCCGCTGAGCCTTTGCTGGCTGCCGGTACAATCAATTGCCGCGATCACACCAGCCGAATGGGCGACGATTGCCGTCGCCGGGGTCTTTAATGCATTGGGATTCTATGCAATCACGCATGCCATGCGGCATCTGACGATCAGTCGCGCCAACGTGATCAATGCCTCTCAAAATGCCTTGTGCGCCGTCGGTGCCGTGTTGATCTTTGGTGAGTCTCTCTCGGGCTTCGCGCTGATCGGCATCGGCCTGACAATTGCCGGGCTGCTCACGCTTGATCGACGATAATCGCCCACTTGTAGGGTGGGACAAGCGACAGCGCCGGCCCACCATCTGTCGGATGCGGTGGGGCTGCGCTTCGCTGGTCCCACCCTACGGAATCACAATCCGGCCGCCCGTGCGCTGGCCCGGTGAGTGCCGGGTCAACTAGGCAGCTTCACGAAACTTCAGTGACGGTTTTTCGATCGTGACGATCGTATTCGGCGGTATGCTTCGATTCAGCGATACGCTGGAACCGATCAGCGAGCCTGCACCGACTACCGTTGTGCCTCCCAGAATTGTGGCGTTGCTGTAGACGGTGACGCGATCTTCCAGCGTCGGGTGTCGCTTCGTCCCGCGGATCAGGTTTCCGTCGTCATCACGTGGAAACGACCAGGCTCCGAGAGTCACGCCCTGATACAGCGTGACCTGGGAACCGATCTCACACGTTTCTCCGATGACGACGCCCGTCCCGTGGTCAATGAAGAACGATCCGCCAATTTTTGCACCGGGATGTATATCGATTCCTGTTTCGCGATGAGCCCACTCCGTCATAATTCTGGGAAGATACGGTACTCCCAGCACCAGCAGCTCATGCGCGATGCGATAGACGGTGATGGCTTCGATCCCCGGATAGCAGAGCACGATTTCTTCCTGAGTCTTCGCCGCTGGATCTCCGTTGAATGCCGCAGCAACATCGCTGGCCAGGGTCTGCTGGAGCTCCGGGAGGCGACGTAAGAATGCTGCTGTGAGCAAGGTCGCTGCCGACACATCACTGAAAATTCCGACGGATGCCTTTGGTTCTCCCTTGTGGAGTCGTAACTGAGCCTGCTGTGAATGTTCCAGGGCCTTCGCGATTTCACGACTCAGGCCCGTCTGAATTGGCAGCAATTGCTGTCGAACGCGACTGACGCCTGGGATAAAACGCAGGCCATCAGCCTCATGCACTCCGGGAAACAACAGGCTCCGCAAGTCGCGGACAATGGACATCACGCCTTTCACAGAGGGCAGTGGCGCAGCATTGCCGACACCTGGACAACAACTCTGCTGTTCAATCAGCAGGGTGGCAATCTGGTCCAGTGTCCGCAGCTCAGCAGCGACTTCGCGCATAGAGGTGTCTCGATAAGGATTCAGGTAAGTGGCATGGCTAAGTGCATCGGCACATCTGCCAGAAGTTCTGTATACCAGGCACAACACCTGCATTTGCTTTACGCGACTCAGGTGGTTCATTCGCCATAGCTCATGCAACAGGTAACGCCGTCAAACTGCCTTCTATCCTGCCAAAGCGACCTCTTCGAAAATCTCGGAACCGGTGGGGGCGACTGCCGAACGACCGAGTTCGCACGTTTAACCGCGTGGGCATCGCCCCGCGCTCTGTGGCTCGGTTCGGCAGCAATTGCCGAACAACCGAGTACCCACGTGAAGAGTAACAAACGACGGCAGTTTCTGCCGGTCTGCGGCCTTGCCCGCGTGAGTCTGAAACGGTTCGTGCATGACTCCCATCACAACCGCTGCGAGGGAACCGATAACGTCCTGTATGTACGACGAAGATCCTCAACCAACAGCGACTGACTACTGGAACGACGCGCGTACGCCGCTGTCCAGTCTGTTGTTCGTGATTCCGTGGATCGTGGTTTATGAATTCGGCGTGCTGGTGCTGGGGCAGGGTCAACCGGATGCTGTGCGGAACGGAGCGGACTTCTGGATGCGGTCCGCTTTGTCGCAACTGGGTTTCGTGCAGGAAATGCTGCTCCCGGCAATTGTCGTGACGATGCTGCTGACATGGCACATTCTGCGGAAGAACCCATGGCAGGTCCGTGTCGAGACCCAGCTCGGAATGCTGGCCGAGAGTTTGCTGCTGGCAATCGGTTTGGTGGCTGTCGGCCAGTGCCACGACTTTCTGTTCCGAAAGTTGGCCATGCAGCCGGTGCCCTCTGCAGCGCTGCTGAATTCCGTAGGGCCGGTCGCGCGCGCCGTCTCATTCATCGGTGCTGGCGTCTATGAAGAGGTGATGTTCCGGCTGCTGCTGGTTCCAGCAGCGTTTTTGCTTTTCCGGATGTTTGAATTTCCGTCGAAATGGGCGGCTGTCATGGCGGCGATCTGCACCAGCTTTTTGTTTGCGGTTGCACATCACGTGGGTCCGTCTGCGGAAGCAATGAACCTGTTCGCGTTTTCCTTCCGCGTCGCCGCTGGACTCGTGTTTGCCAGCATTTTCCTGCTCCGCGGTTTTGGAATTACGGTCGGCTGTCACGCGGCGTACGACCTGCTTGTCGGCGTCGTGCTCGCAATTCCAGCCGAATAGGGCCTGCATGTGGCCTTTGCCCGCAACCCATAGGTGCCCGTGGCTCCGTGGCGGGAAGACTCGCGTCGGAGACACGAGCAACAATGATGCGCACGGTGCGCGCAGACTTCGGCAACATCTGCCGCTGAGCGGATGTCCTGCTGATCGTTACAATCGTTACAATCGTCACAAATCGCCAAATTGCTTCAAGCCGCAACTTCAGTCCGGTCGAAGAATTGAAAGGTGGAGTTCTTATCAGCCTTTCTCAACTCCACAACGAACCACTGCGTGAGCCCTGCGCTGACCGGAGATGAATTATGCCGCTTCGACGATCCCTGTTGACAGTTCTGTGGCTTTCCGTTTTTGGAACCATGCCATGTGTCGCGCAGCAGTACGAGTCGATTAGCAATTTGAATCGCTCACAACATCGAATGGCAGAGCAAAGTCGTCCGTTAAGGAGCGTGGAACAGTCCGCAGAGAGATCTCCTGGAAAAACAACGGTGACATACTTTTCACCCGGCACGGAAGCAACTGCGATCGCTGTTTCAGCAAAGTCAGATGCCTCCACCACCGTTCCGATGCGGGAAAAGGTGACCACTCCGAAAAGAGTGCCTCGTCAGGTTTCGACCGCTGCTTTTGTCGTGGACGAATTTGAAACACGACGGCCAGGCACCATTCGCGTCGCCGCGTTTTCCCCAGATGCTCAACCATCATCCGCACGGAAGGCGAGGAGCGTTGTTGCCACGCCGAATGCGGTCGATGGCGCAAGTCCGTTTGAAGAATTCCTCTGGACGGCAAGTTCCGCAGAGCAGAACGAAGCCACGGCGTTCGATTTCGACAGCGATTCGGCAGACGAATCTGCTGCTCCACTGCTCCGTGGACCTGGAGCGGCAGTCGCGACTGGAAACTCTGCTCGACCGGCTGGAGCATCGCGTGCCGTTGAATCAGATGCCGGTCTGCCTGCTCCCGCGATGTCCAATGTGGACAGTGGTCCTCAGTCGCCGGGTGTGACGGTTCAATGGGTCAAGCACGGTGGTTTCAACGTGGGGCAGGAATGTGACGTCGAACTGGTTGTGAAAAATACGAGCCAGTCGACTATCCGGAGTGTTATGGCAGAGGCCGTGATTCCGGCGAATGTGGAAGTTGTCGAGGCACGACCGGCAGCCGTCGAAGGTTCCGAATTGCCGACATGGACGTTTGGTGAATTGCAGCCAGGCCAGTCGCGTTCCGTGATGCTCAGAGTCATTCCACAGACACGAGGCGATGTGCGACTGGATGCTAATGTCCGCCTGATGGGCACATCGTCATCGCAGTTCGCAGTCCAGGAACCAATGATCGCCGTGGTTGTGTCCGGCCCGGAAAGTGTCGAAATCGGTCAACAGGTTGGTTATCTCGTTCGCGTCAGCAATCCAGGAACCGGGCTGGCGAACAATGTCGTCATTCAGGCTGCGGTTCCGGAAGGCCTGGAACATCGTAGCGGCAGCTTACTCACGATCGAAATCGGTACGCTCAATCCTGGTGAATCGCGGCAGGCTTGCCTGAGCCTCACAGCAGTGCAGGGTGGAGATCAGCAACTGACTGTTCGCGTCGTGGCGGATGGCGGACTGACAGATCAGACCACATCTGCGATCGTTGTCGCAGAACCTCAACTGGCCATCGCACTCAGCGGCCCGCCGGAGCAAATCGTCGGATGCTCAGAGGACTACACATTGACCGTCAGCAACGGCGGCAACGTGCAATCGACCAACGTGCGGGCAAAGTACATTATTCCTGACGGCTTCACTTTCGTGTCGGCTGATCGCGGCGGAAAGTTTATTGAGTCTGACCACGCGGTCGAATGGTTCGTGGGGACGCTGCAGCCGGATGATTCCAGTCATTTCATTGTGGCAATGCAGGCCCACGAAACCGGCGAAGTGGCTCACAAGGCTGGAGCAATTTCGGAACATGGCCAGGCCACGACCTGCGAGTTGACGTCAAGCGTGATTGGCACCGCCGAGCTTGACCTGCAGATTGCGGCTGACCATCGTGAACTTCGCGTCGGTGAAGAAATCAGTTGGGAAGTCCGCGTTCGGAACACGGGAACTCGCGAGGCGACCAACGTTGGCGTGTCGTGCGAATTGCCTGCAGGCTTTGAGTTCATTGATGCAGAAGGTCCGACGAAACATATCGCAGAACAAAGCGTGCTGATCTTCCGATCGATCCCCACGATCGATGCCGCGACTGATGTCAAATTTGTGATCCACGGTCGCTGTACTCGCGAAGGCAACCAGCGGTTGCGTTTGCGTGTGGCCAGCGATTCACTGAGTGAAGCACTGATCGGCGAAGAATCCGCGTCAGTGACGCGATAAAGTCTGTTCCCGACACCAGGGCTTCAGACTGATCGTGACCAGGCTTGCCTTTGCACAAGTGGTCTGTCACCAGTTCATTGATGGGTTGTGTGCCACTGGCTTTGCCAGTGCATCCAAATTTGCAGCACGCACTGGCAGAGCCAGTGGCACACATCAATACACGACTGACATAGAATCAGCGACGCTTCTTCTTCCGATCCTTTGCACTGGCTTTTGCGGCATCTGCACGAGGAACGCGGAGGTCCTTCCGGATGACTTTATCGAGTCGCTTGCTGAACTTCATGAAGTTCGTGATTTCTGCAGGCAGCGGAGAACTGAATCGCATGGGTTCACCGGAAATCGGATGCGTAAATCCCAGCGTCGAAGCGTGCAGCGCAAACCGCTTGTGAGCCCACGGAATCTCTTTCCAGAGATCCGGTCGATAGCGATTATCTCCCAGCACCGGATGCTGCGCTTCAGCAAAATGCACACGGATCTGATTGCGTCGTCCAGTTTCGAGCTGCACGGTCAGATGCGTCGTATCGGGCAGTCGTTCGACGACCTGGTAATGAGTCACGGCGAGCTGGCCATCCTCTTCGTCATCTGTGGAATATCGCGTCAGATTTTTTCCGGTCGCGAGGAAGCTGCGAAATTCACCGCTGTCCGGGCCTACAATTCCCGCAACGACTGCGTCATACTGCCTTTCGGGCTTGCGTTGCCGGAACTGATTCTGCATCAACCTGGCATCTTCTTTTGTCTTACCGAACATGAGCAGACCTGACACACCACGATCCAGGCGGTGGACCACGAAGGCTCCGCGGCCCCTGCCTTCATGCTTCACATGCTCGTTAACGCGATACAACAGAGTGTGCGGTTCGCGTCCATCGGTCGGGACAGTCAACAGGTCAGCCGATTTTTCGACAACCACAATATGCCGGTCCTCAAACACGATCGAGAAACCCCGATGCTGTTGTTGCTGCGGGCGACGACGCGGCGCATAGCGACGATGCTCTTCGAACCGCACTTGCACCTGATCGCCGATATTCAAAGTGCGACCGGGATTCGTTTCGACGTGTCCGTTGAGCGACACACAATCGTGATCAAATAAACCGGTGACGTGCGAACGAGATCCACCGGCAAGTACCTGCACACAGCGATCAATACGTCCGTTGCTCAACGCGGACGATGATTCGATGACCAGTTCGCGACTCAAAAATGGCACAGCGGGACTCGAAATCAATGGTTCGGAAGTAAACCACGAAGGATATCCCGCCGCACGGCAAATCGCGAGCAGCGTACACACGAATCCTGCCGACAGTGAAAACTGCCAGGATTGCCACAACGATCTGTGTCCGGCAAAATGTGCCGACCTCGGGACGCCAGGCGCTCACCAAAAGCAGCATTACGGCGATTTATTTGAAATGCAGCCAAGTTTTGTGCAGAAACCTTCGGAACACATGTTGACACTAAAGCCCGACCGGCGATATCACTCCGTCTCTCAACCCGGATTCGATTCCTGAATCCAAAATCTCCCTTCTGTGCTCCTCCCTTCTCTCCCCCTTCCGGAATCTCATCCGGAAGTCAGAGCTGTTCGCGTGCATTGAATTGTTCGACTTTTGAATCTCATCAAAAGCTGAACGACTCAATTTCACGAACTGTTCGTCCCTTCACTCGTCTCCCCTCTGACTCTCCACTCAGCTCCCAGATTGAGGAAATCATGAACGAGTTCCCAAACGGCGCTCATCATGAGCCGCAGATCCTGCGGTTCCCCCAGCCCACTCAGGCCGCGCCTTCCGAAACCAAATCCACTCCGCCGGAAACGGAATCGACCACACGCACTGTGCTGGTCTTTTCGCCACGTCCCGGTGCACGCCAGTTGCTTGCAGACGATGTCCGCAAACGTGGTATGCAGGTCTGCGAAACAGACAGCCCGGATGCGATGTTGTTCCACCTAAGTCGACAGGAATTCTGCTGCTGCATCATTGATGATGCTGACACAGTTTCCCGGATTCAGGAGGTCAACGCTGCGATTCGAAATCATTCGAAAGCAGCTCAGGTCATCTGCATCGTCGGCGAAGACTCCCGCTGGGGTCGTGAAACGGTGCCGACTTTCGAATGCGAAGTCCTTGAACGCCCCTATTCAGCGTCACGTTTCGGAGCTGCGTTACTCAACGCTCTGCGACGCGGCGAATTGATCCGCGAAAACGAAAAACTGCGACGTCAGTTGCTCAACCGCAACCTGATGGACCTGGTGGGCAGCACGCCAGCCATGCAGTCTCTGCGAGAATCCATTCGCATCGCCGCCGACGACGACCGCACGGTCCTTGTCCGCGGCGAACCAGGCAGCGGAACAACGCTGATTGCCGAAGGTCTGCATCGCTGCAGCCGTCGGTCAACGAAGCCGTTCCTGCGAATTGACTGCAGTCTGCATTCTGTCGAAACGCTCGAACATCAACTCTTCGGCGACAGTACTCCGGATGGTTTCCCTGGCTATCTGAAAATGGCCGACGGCGGATCGATTCTGCTGGACAACGTCGATACGGTGGCTTTGCCATTCCAGAAACGATTGGCTCAACTGCTGGAACAACGAGCGGCCTCCGTATTACACGGTGGTCAGGAAGGCCCGAACATTCGGTTCATCGCAGCCACGCACGGTGACCTGAATCGATTGGCCATGGAAGGTCGGTTCCGCGACGATCTGCTGCAACACCTCAGCGGTATCACTCTGCAATCGCCACCGCTGCGAGTCCGCGGCAACGA